>NZ_JBEZDN010000071.1:0-17408 GCF_040648315.1 Pseudonocardia sp. NPDC049154 | reverse complement strand
AAACACACCCCCCCCCACCCCCACCACCTCTTCGCTGCTCACTCACCCACCCACCCCACACCCCCCAACCACGACAGTGGAGCTGCGGGAAACCGATCAGAAGTTGATCATGTGGCCGGCGAGGCCGTGGATCGCCTCCTGCAGCGCCTCGGACAGCGTCGGGTGGGCGTGCACGTTGCGCGCGAGCTCGGTGGCGGTGAGGTCCCACTTCTGCGCCAGGGTGAGCTCGGGCAGCAGCTCGGTCACCTCCGGGCCGATCAGGTGGCCGCCGAGCAGCTCGCCGTAGGTCTCGTCCGCGATGAGCTTGACGAACCCGCCGGCGTCGGCGAGGCCCTGCGCCTTGCCGTTCGCGGTGAACGGGAACTGGGCGACCTTGACCTTCCAGCCCTTCTCCTCGGCGAGGTCCCGGGCCTGCTTCTCGGTGTAGCCGAAGCTCGCGACCTGGGGCTGGCAGAAGGTCGCCCGCGGCATCATCGTGTAGTCGAGCTCCTGCGTCTCGGCGCCCGCGATCGTCTCCGCGGCCACCACGCCCTGCGCCTCGCCGACGTGGGCGAGCATCAGCTTGGCCGTGACGTCGCCGATCGCGTAGATGTGCGGCACCGACGTGCGCATGACGTCGTCGATCGCGATGGCGCCGCGCTCGGTCAGCTCGACCCCGGTCTTGTCGAGGCCGTAGCCCTCGACCCGCGGCTGGAAGCCGATCGCCTGGACGACCTTGTCGGCCTGCAGGTCCCGGGTGCCCTTGGCGTCGGACACGGTGACGGTGACCTGGTCGCCCGAGTCGTCGATCTTCTCGACCCTGGTGCTGGTCAGGACCTCGACGCCGAGCTTCTTGTACCGCTTGCCGAGCTCCTTCGACACGTCCGCGTCCTCGAGCGGGAGCAGCCGGTCGAGGAACTCGACGATGGTGACCTTCACGCCGTAGTTCGCCAGCACGTAGGCGAACTCGACGCCGATCGCGCCGGCGCCGGCGATGATCACGCTGCCCGGCAGCTCCCGGGTGGTGATCTGCTCCTCGTAGGTGACCACGCGGTCGGACAGCGAGGTGCCCGGCAGCAGCTTGGTGACGGCGCCGGTGGCGATGATGCAGTGGTCGAACTGCACGGTCTCCGAGCCGCCGTCGGACAGCGCGACCTCGATGGTGTTCGGGTCGGTGAAGGTGCCCCGGCCGTCGAACTCCGTGATCTTGTTCTTCTTCATCAGGAAGTGGACGCCCTTGACGCGGCCGTCCGCGACCTGGCGACTGCGGTCGAACGCCGCGCCGTAGTCGAACGAGACGTCCCCGCTGATGCCGAAGGTCTTCTGCTCCTTCGTCACGATGTGCGCGAGCTCGGCGTTGCGCAGCAGCGCCTTCGACGGGATGCAGCCGACGTTCAGGCAGACGCCGCCCCAGTACTTCTCCTCGATGACGGCCACGCTCTTGCCGAGCTGCGCAGCGCGGATCGCTGCCACGTAACCACCGGGACCGGCACCGAGTACGACGACGTCGAAGCGAGACATGCCACCAGCCTAGGACGCCGCGGCCGCGCAGGCCGGGCCCGGCCCCGCCGGACCCGACGGGTGCGATCCGGGGCACACCGGACAGCCGTCACCCGGCCTCCGGACAGGCCTCCCCGCCGGCCTGCTCCGGGGTCGGACAGCCCGCGTCGTCCCCCGCGGGCCAGACGGGCCGGTCGGTCAGGTGGGCGACGAGCGTCTCGCTGACGTCGCGCAGCGCCGCGGCCTGCTCGGGGGTCAGCGCGTCGAACAGCAGCGACCGGACGGTCTCGACGTGCCCGGGGGCGGCGGCCTGCAGCGCGGCCAGCCCGGCGTCCGTCAACCGGGCCCAGGCGCCCCGGCGGTCGGTCTCGCAGGCCGTGCGCTCGACCCAGCCCGCCTCCTCCAGGCGCGCGACCGCGTGGGACAGCCGGCTCCGCGAGGACAGCGACGTGTCGGCGAGCCTGCTCATGCGCAGCGTCCGGTCGGGCGCCTCGGACAGCCGGACCAGGATCTCGTAGTAGCCGTGCGGCATCCGCGCCTCGTTCTGCAGCTGGCGCTCGACGCGCTCGAACAGCAGGCGCTGGGCGGTGAGGAAGGCCCGCCAGGTGCGCTGCTCCTCGTCGTCGAGCCAGCGGGTGTGCGCCACGTCACTTCTCCTATGGTTGAACACTCAACTCAACAGCACTATGGTCGCTCTCAACACCTGAGAGTTCAACCAAATCTTCCTGGAGGTCATGATGACCGCAGCCACCACCCAGATCCCCGGTTACGTCGTGGGCACGTGGGACATCGACCAGGTCCACTCGGACGTCTCCTTCTCCGTGCGCCACATGATGGTCAGCAAGGTCAAGGGTCGCATCGCCCAGTTCGGCGGCACCATCGAGACCGCCGAGCGCTTCGAGGACTCCACGGTCACCGCGACGCTCGACGCCACGTCGATCGACACCAACAACGAGCAGCGCGACGGGCACATCAAGTCCGCCGACTTCTTCGAGACCGAGAAGTACCCGGAGTGGACCTTCGTCTCCACCGGCATCGAGGCGGACGGCTCGGACTACAAGCTCAACGGCGACCTGACCATCAAGGGCGTCACCAAGCCCGTGTCGCTGTACCTGGAGATCGGCGGCTTCGGCCCCGACGCCTACGGCGGCACCCGCGCCGGCTTCACCGCCACGACCACCGTCAACCGCAACGACTTCGGCGTCGACATCTCGCTGCCGATGGACGGCGGCGGCGTGGTCGTCGGCGAGAAGGTCCAGCTGACCCTCGAGATCGAGGCCGTGCTCCGCACCGCCTGATCGACGCGCTCCGCTGCGGAAGGCCCGCCCACCCGTGAGGTGGACGGGCCTCCGGCGTTCTCCGGGCTCACGTGCGGATTCCGTCGGTGCGCGGCGGTAGCGTCGCGGCCGTGAGCTACCGGGAGCTGGCCCCGCCCGCGCCGCTGCGCGGGCTGGTCGAGTGCCTCTGGAGCACGGGGCCCGCGGCACGCACGGGGCCCACCCGCGTGCTGCCCGACGGCTGCATGGACCTGCTGGTCGACGAGGACGGCGGGCTCACGGTCGCCGGGCCGGACACCGCGGCGTTCGTCACGCGCGGCCGGCAGGGCAGGTGGACGGGCGGACTCCGTTTCCACCCCGGCGTGCTGCCGCGCCTGCTCGGGGTGCCGGCCGCGGAGCTGCGCGACACGCGCGTCGCGCTGGCCGACGCCTCCCCCGCCGTCGCACGCCTCGCGGGTCCCGCGGTCCCGTCCGACCCGGACTCGCTGTTCCGGCTGGTCGCCGAGCTGGCCGCGGGCGAGCCGTCGCGGCAGACCGCGCCCTGGAGCCTGCCCGCCCTACGCCGGATCACCGCGCGCCTCGGCGGTGGCGCCACCGTCGGCGCGGTGGCCGAGGAGCTGGGCTGGTCCACCCGCTCGCTCACCCGGCACTGCACGGCCGTCTACGGCTACGGCCCCGCAGTCCTGCGCCGGGTGCTCCGCTTCCGCGCGGCGGCCACCCTGCTGCACGCGGGCGTCGCTCCCGCGGAGGTCGCGGCCCGCACCGGCTACGCCGACCAGCCCCACCTCTCCCGCGAGGTCCGCGCCCTCGCCGGCGTTCCCGCCACCGCCCTCCACCCGACCTGATCCTCGGCACGCACCTCCGCCGATCACGGTGCCCGTGCAGCGACGGCGGCCACGAGCGTCTGCGGGCGATCGCTGAGACGCCGGCAGGTGCGCCGACAGACCGCCGTTCCAGTGCGCTCAGGGCTGCCCGAGCGACCGTGAGTGCACGCACTCGGCGATCACGGCGAGCAGGTGCTCCGGCCGATCGCCGTTCCTGTGCGGTCAGGGCGGAACGCGCAACCGTCCGTGCAGGCTTTCGCGGATCGGGTTGAGGCACTCGGACGCGCTGCGGCTGATCGCCACTTCCACGCGCTCACCGCTGCTCAGCGGGCCCCGAGTGCACGCGCTCGGCGATGATGGCCGGTCCGATCTTGATCATCAGGAGCTGAGGCTCGATCTCCTCGCGGAACCGACCGTCAGCTCCTGCTGATCACCCGCTCAGGTCGTGGGCAGGGCGGCGAAGAGGTCGACGTGGGTGCCGTCGGGGTCCCGGACGGTGGCGTAGCGCTGGCCCCAGAAGGCGTCGAAGGGCTCCCGCTCGGAGGGGGCGCCGGCGGAGACGAGGGCGGCGTGGGCGGCGTCGACGTCCGCGGGTGTGGCGAAGCCGAAGGCGAGGGCGAGCCGGCCCTCCCCCGTCGGTGGCGTGAAGTCCGGGGTGAAGCTCGCGATGGTCGCCTCGGTGTCGAAGGCGAGGCGGTTCCCGCCCGGCAGCGGCACCTCGACGTGCGGCTGGTCCTCCGCCCCGTCGGGCACCTCCAGGCCGAGCGCCCGGTAGAAGGCCAGCGCCTTCGCGAGGTCGGCGGTCACGATCTCGATGACGGTGGTGGTCGGTCGCGGTCCCATGCCCGCCACGCTACGAACCCTGCCCACCTGCCGTCGTGAACGAATCGGCCAGGCTCCGGGCCCGGAGAACGGCGGAGGCCCCGCCCGGCGGACCGGGCGGGGCCTCTTCCGTGCTGCGCGGCTACAGGTACTGGCCGGTGTTCGACGCGGTGTCGATCGCGCGGCCGCTGGCCTCGTTCTTGCCGGTGACCAGCGTGCGGATGTAGACGATCCGCTCGCCCTTCTTGCCCGAGATGCGGGCCCAGTCGTCCGGGTTGGTGGTGTTGGGCAGGTCCTCGTTCTCGGCGAACTCGTCGACGATCGCGGACAGCAGGTGCGCGACCCGCAGGCCGGGCTGTCCGGTCTCGAGGACCGACTTGATCGCGGACTTCTTCGCCCGGTCGACGATGTTCTGGATCATCGCGCCCGAGTTGAAGTCCTTGAAGTACAGGGTCTCCTTGTCACCGTTGGCGTAGGTGACCTCGAGGAACCTGTTCTCCTCCGACTCGTCGTACATCCGCTCCACGACGCGCTGGATCATCCCGTCGACGCACGCCTTGCGGTTGCCGGCGAACTCCGCGAGGTCGTCCTCGTGGACCGGCAGCGTGTCGGTGATGTACTTCGAGAAGATGTCCTGCGCCGCCTCGGCGTCGGGCCGCTCGATCTTGATCTTCACGTCCAGGCGGCCGGGCCGCAGGATCGCGGGGTCGATCATGTCCTCGCGGTTCGACGCGCCGATGACGATGACGTTCTCGAGGCCCTCGACACCGTCGATCTCGGCCAGCAGCTGCGGCACGATCGTGGTCTCGACGTCCGACGACACACCCGAGCCACGCGTGCGGAAGATCGAGTCCATCTCGTCGAAGAACACGATCACCGGGGTGCCGGCCGAGGCCTTCTCCCGCGCCCGCTGGAAGATCAGCCGGATGTGCCGCTCGGTCTCACCGACGAACTTGTTGAGCAGCTCCGGGCCCTTGATGTTGAGGAAGAACGCCCGGCCCTCGTTGGGGTCGTCGCCGCGCTGGGCCGCGATCTTCTTGGCCAGCGAGTTGGCGACGGCCTTCGCGATGAGCGTCTTGCCGCAGCCGGGAGGGCCGTAGAGCAGCACGCCCTTGGGCGGGCGCAGCTCGTACTCGGTGAACAGCTCGGCGTGCAGGAACGGGAGCTCGACCGCGTCCCGGATCTGCTCGATCTGCCGGAACAGACCACCGATGTCCTCGTAGCCGACGTCCGGGACCTCCTCCAGCACGAGGTCCTCGACCTCGGCCTTCGGGACCCGCTCGTAGGCGTAGCCCGCCTTGGTGTCGACCAGCAGCGAGTCGCCCGGCTTGAGGGCCACGAAGTCCGGGGAGGACTCGTCGAACAACGGGGCGGCGAGCCACACGACCCGCTCCTCGTCCGCGTGCCCGACCACCAGGGCCCGGCCGGCGAGGCTGTCGGTCGGCTCGGCGAGGACCTCGCGGAGACCACAGACCTCGCCGATCTTCTCCCAGTCGCCGGCCTCGACGACCGTGAGCGCCTCGTTCAGCCGCACGGACTGGCCGCTGCGCAGGGTGTCGAGCTCCACCGCCGGGGAGACCGCGACGCGCATGCGCCGCCCTGAGGTGAAGACGTCGACGGTGTTGTCCTCGTAGGCCGTGAGGTACACGCCGTAGCCACTCGGGGGCTGGGCCAGGCGGTCGACCTCCTCGCGGAGGGCGACGAGCTGGCTGCGCGCCTCCTTGAGGGTCTCGGTGAGCTTCTCGTTGCGCGCGCTGAGCTGGGAGAGCCTGCTGGCGGACTCGGCGAGCCGCTGCTCGAGCAACCGCGCGTGCCGGGGGGATTCGGTCAGCTTGCGCCGCAGCATTGCGACTTCTTCTTCGAGGTAGCGGATCTGGGCCGCCGCCTCCGCCGGGGACAGGGCCCCGCCGTCGCCTGGCTGGTGAGTGCCGGGACCGTCGTCGTAGGGGTTCACGGCATCCTCCCTCCGTGTTCCGTTTCCATACGGTACCCGTAGACGTCGCCCACGGCGGTGAGGCGATCTGGTGATCCGTCACTCACGCGGACGGCACCTTGACGCCATCGGACTGTCTGGTTCCCGTAATCGAGTGGTTCACACAGCTCGACCGAACGCCCTCAGCGACTGGTCGGTCTGCGCTGGGGGCGGGGCGGGACCACGCCCTCGGCCAGCCGGCGGGCGGTCACCAGGAACGCAGTGTGACCGATCATGCGGTGCTCGGGACGGACGGCGAGGCCGACCACGTGCCACGGCCTGATCAGCGATTCCCACGCCTGGGGCTCGGTCCAGCACTGCATCTCGCGGAGCTTCTCGACGAGCGTCGACAGCTGCGTGGTGGTCGCGACATAACCCACGAGGACGCCGCCCGGGATCAGGGCGTCACGCACCGTCTCGAGGCACTCCCAGGGCGCGAGCATGTCCAGGATCGCGCGGTCGACGGGCTCGGCGCGCCCGTCGTGGGTGGAGAGATCACCGAGGCGCAAGGTCCAGTTGGGTGGCGTGTCGCCGAAGAACCGTCGCACATTGCGTTCGGCGTGTTCGGCGTGGTCGGGGCGGATCTCGTACGAGACCACCGAACCGGTGGGGCCGACGGCCTGGACGAGCGAACAGGTCAGCGCGCCCGACCCGGCGCCGGCCTCCAGCACGCGCGCGCCCGGGAAGATGTCGCCCCACACGAGGATCTGCGCCGCGTCCTTCGGGTAGATCACGGCGGCGCCGCGCGGCATCGACAGCACGTAGTCGGCGAGCAGCGGCCGGAGCGCGAGGTAGGGCGTGTTCGCCGCGGAGTGGACGACGGAGCCCTCGGGCTTCCCGATCAGGTCGTCGTGGGCGAGGGCACCGCGGTGGGTGTGGTAGCTGCCGCCCGCCTCCAGCACGACGGTGTACTTCCGGCCCTTGGGGTCGGTGAGCTGCACCCGGTCCCCCTCGCGGAAGGGGCCGCCGCGGGCGCGGAACCCGGCCGGCTCCCCGGCACCGAGCGCGATCCCGGCGTCGACGGGCTCCTCGCGGGCCGCCCCGTCGGCCCCGTCGGCCCCGTCGGCCCCGTCAGCCCCGTCAGCAGGGTCGGCGGGGTCCTGCGCGCCGAGGTCGGCCACGGGGTCGGTGCGGAGATCGGAGTCGGGCACGGGGCGCAACGCTACTTCCCCGGCTCCCGGCCCCTCCGCGCGGCGCCGCGTTCCCCGTCCGTCCACTCGTCCGCGCCCACCCGGGACTGTCGGTGGGCTCGCCTAGCCTGACGGGCGTGAGCGAGCAGGCGGAGATCCCCGCGACCGTCCCGGGCGCGGAAACGGTGGAGGAGGCGGCCGAGGAGCGCCGCCGCCCGGCCCTGTCGCCGTCGCGCGCCGCGGACTTCAAGCAGTGCCCGCTGCTCTACCGCTTCCGCGCCGTCGACCGCCTGCCCGAGGCGCCGAGCGCGGCGGCCCTGCGCGGCACCCTCGTGCACGCGGTGCTGGAGCGGCTGTTCGACCTGCCGGCCGCCGAGCGGGTGCCGGCGCGGGCGAAGGCGCTGGTCGCCGTGGTGTGGGCGGAGATCGCCGAGGAGGCACCGGAGCTCGTGGCCGCCGTGCTCGCGGAGCTGCGGGAGCGCCGGACGGCCGCCACCCCGGGACCCGAGCAGGCGGACGGACACGCGGAGCCCGAACAGCCCGAGCAGCCCGCCGACCTCCTCCCTGGCTGGCTCGCCTCGGCGGAGGCGCTGCTCGACACCTACTTCGCCCTGGAGGACCCGCGCTCCTTCGAGCCGCAGTCCCGGGAGCTGCTCGTGGAGACGGAGCTGAGCTCGGGCGTGCCGCTGCGCGGCTACCTCGATCGGCTCGACGTCGACGCCGAGGGCGGGCTCCGGATCGTCGACTACAAGACGGGTGCGGCGCCGCGGGAGGCGTCGGAGGCGCGGGCGCTGTTCCAGATGAAGTTCTACGCGCTCGCCCTGCTCGAGCTGCGCGGCACGGTGCCCGAGCAGCTGCGGCTGGTCTACCTCGGCGAGGGCGGCGAGGAGCTGACGTACCGCCCGGAGGCCGGGGAGCTGCGGCGCTTCCAGCGGATCCTGGAGGCGATCTGGGCCGCGATCCGGGAGGCGGACCGCACCGGGGACTTCCGCCCGCGGCGCGGCCGGGGCTGCGACTGGTGCGCCCACCGCGCCCTGTGCCCCGCCTGGGACGGCACGCCGCCGCCCTACCCGGGCTGGCCGGAGCTGCGCGCCGCGGCCACGACCTCGCCCGGCACAGCACCCGACACCGTGTCCGGCCCCGCACACGGGGACGCACACGGAGGCGGGGCATCATCGGCCGCGTGAGCGAGGAGCCCTTCTACCGAATCGTCGACGAGAGCGCGGGCCGCTACCACGCGACCATGTCGACCGCCGGCCCGTGGTTCGCCGACGCCCAGCACCTCGGGCCGCCGTCGGCGCTGCTGGTCCGCGCCTTCGAGCGCTGCGCCCCGAGCCGGACCGACGCTCCCCCGCTGCAGCTCTCCCGCTACACCATCGAGATCCTCGGCGTGGTTCCCGTCGGCGATCTCGAGGTGCGCACGTGGGTCGAGCGCCCGGGGCGGACGATCGAGATGCTGGCCGCCGAGATGACCGCGGGCGGCCGCGCCGTGCTGCGGGCCCGCGCCTGGCGGCTGGCGATCACGGACACCGCCGACGCCGCGGTCGGTGCGGCCGCGCCGCTGCCCGCTCCCGAGGTGGCCTCGCCGCAGGGCGAACGGCCGCACGGCTGGCTGCCCGGCTACCTCGACGCCGTCGAGTGGCGCTGGCTCGACGGGCAGTGGGACGACCTCGGTCCGGGCCGCGCGTGGGGCCGGCTGCGGGTGCCCGTGGTGGAGGGCGAGGAGCCCACGCCGCTGCAGTCCCTCGCGGCGGTCGCCGACTCCGCCAACGGCGTGGCCGCGTCGCTGCCCATGAAGGACTGGCTGTTCGTGAACACCGAGCTCAGCGTGCACCTGCACCGCCCGCCGACCGGCGTGTGGATGGGGATCGACGCCACCACCGCGATCGGGCCGACGGGCACCGGCACCGTCACCGCGACGCTGTTCGACCTCGACGGGCACGCGGCACACATCGCGCAGGAACTGACCGTCCGGCGCCGCTGACCCCGCCGGAGAACGCGAGGGTCCCGGCGGCAGGAGCCGCCGGGACCGTCGTGCACGACCGGTCGGTCAGTACTGCCCGCCGTCGACGGCGCGGCAGGAGCGGATCTCCGAGGTCAGGATGGCCTTGGCGCCGAGCGCCGCGAGCTCGTCCATGACCCGGTTCGACTGCTGCTTGCGCACCATCGACCGCACGGCCACCCAGTCCGGGTCGGCGAGCGGGGCGATGGTCGGCGCCTGCAGGCCGGGGGTGATCTCCTTGGCCGCGTCGAGCTTCGTCTTGGGGCAGTCGTAGTCGAGCATCAGGTACTGCCGGGCGTAGACGACGCCGCGGATCCGCTCGGCGAAGACGCGCTTGAGGGCCTTGATCTCCTCGGGCTCGACGCGGTCCATCCGCGGCTCGCGCTCGATCAGCATGGCCTCGGACTCGGCGATCGGGTCGCCGATGACCTTGAGCCCGTGCTGGCGCAGCGTGCGGCCGGAGGACACCACGTCGGCGATCGCGTCGGCCAGGCCGAGCTGCACGGAGATCTCCACCGCGCCGTCGAGCTTGATGATCGTGGCGCCGATCCGCTTGCCGGACAGGTGCGAGCGAACCAGCCGCGGGTACGACGTCGCGATCGTGCGGCCGTCGAGGTCCTCGAGCTTCCAATCCTTGTCCTCGGGTGCGGCGAACCGGAACTTCGACGCGCCGAAGCCCAGCCTGAGGACCTCCTGGGTCTGGCTCCCGGACTCCTCCATGAGGTCGTGGCCGGTGATGCCGAGGTGCAGGTCGCCGGAGCCGACGTAGGTCGCGATGTCCTTCGGCCGCAGGTAGAAGAACTCGATGCCGTTCTCCTCGTCGACCATCGACAGGTCGCGCGAGTCGGTGCGCT
This sequence comes from Pseudonocardia sp. NPDC049154, assembly GCF_040648315.1. NCBI lineage: Bacteria > Bacillati > Actinomycetota > Actinomycetes > Pseudonocardiales > Pseudonocardiaceae > Pseudonocardia > Pseudonocardia sp. NPDC049154. The sequence goes on along the minus strand of NZ_JBEZDN010000071.1, from coordinate 7,048 downwards.
GCCGGTAGCCGGCCTCGCGCATCATCGTCGCGGCGGGCTCGGCGAGCGTGCCCTTGTTCGGGAGAGCGACGCGGAGCATGGGTGTGGCTTCCTTCGAGTCGGAGCGGCGGGCGCCGGACGGGGTGGGGTCGGTCGTCACGGTCGGCTCCTACAGGTACTTGTAGACGTCCTGCAGGCTCAGCCCGCGCCCGAGCATGATCACCTGGGCGCGGTAGAGCAGCTGGGAGATCTCCTCGGCCAGGGCGGCGTCGTCCTCGTGCTCGGCGGCGATCCAGACCTCGCCGGCCTCTTCGAGGAGCTTCTTGCCCTGCGCATGGACGCCGGCGTCGAGCGCCTCGACGGTGGCCGACCCGGCGGGCCGGGTGGCGGCCTTCTCGCGGAGCTCCTCGAAGAGCTCGTCGAATGTCTTCACGTCCCTGCCGATCCCTCTCCAGCCGACTCCTGCGCACCCAGTGTCGGGGGCGCTCCGCGCGGTCACGAACCGGATCGACCGCGGTGAGGCCGCCGGACCACGGGATGCGCCGGGCGGCGACGCCTCCGGGCCGATCACCCGGACGGAGGCGCCGCTCGTCGCGCGTCCGGCACGCCCGACGGTACCCCCCGGACCAGGGCACCGGCCCGGCCGGGCGGATCAGGCGGCCTGACGCTCCCGCACCTCGCGGTGGGCCGCGGCCAGGTCCGCGGCGGTGATCCCCTCCAGGGTGGGCCGCACGACCCGGCCCGGGCCGGGCGGGATCGGCACCTCGCAGGGGACGGCGAGCACCGCGGCCCCGGAGGCCTCGGCCGCCGCGATCCCGGTCGGCGAGTCCTCCACGGCCACGCAGTCCTCCACCGCGAGCCCCAGCAGCGCGGCCGCGCGCAGGTACGGGTCCGGCGCGGGCTTGCCCCGGGGGACCTCGTCCCCGCACACCGTGACGTCGAAGTGCTCCGCCCCGATCCCGGCCAGCGCCTTGTCGGTGAGGTAGCGGCCGGTGTTGGTGACCAGGGCCGTGGCGAAGCCGGCCCCGCGGACCGTCCGCAGCGCGGTGAACGCCCCGGGCCGCCACGGCAGCCCGCCCTCGAACAGCTCCGCGGTCCGGTCGACGAGCATGCGGGCGGCCTGCTCGCCCAGCTCCGGCGTCTGCACCACGCCCGCCTCGCGGAACACGATCGCGAGGCTGCTGCGGAGGTTGCCGCCGAGGGTCTCCCGGCGCGCCTCCGACGAGAGGTCGGTGCCGCCGAGCCAGCGCAGCACCTCGACGAGCGAGCGGTCCCACACCTTCTCGGAGTCGATCAGCGTGCCGTCCATGTCGAACAGGACGGCACGGGGACCAGGCTCAGCCCGCATTGAAGTACTTCGCCTCCGGGTGGTGCGCGACCAGCGCGTCGGTCGACTGCTCGGGGTGCAGCTGCAGCTCCTCGGACAGTTCCACGCCGATCCGGCCCGGCTCCAGCAGCCCGACGATCTTCGCACGGTCCTCGAGGTTCGGGCAGGCGCCGTAGCCCAGCGAGTACCGCGCGCCGCGGTAGCCCAACGAGAAGAACTCGGTGACGTCCTCCGGGTCCTCCTCGGCGACGGAGCGGCCGGTGGACCAGGTGAGCTCCTCGCGGATCCGCTTGTGCCAGTACTCGGCCAGCGCCTCCGTGAGCTGCACGCCCAGCCCGTGGACCTCCAGGTAGTCCCGGTAGGCGTCCTTGGCGAACAGCTCGTTGGCGTAGTCCGCGATGGCTTGTCCCATGGTGACCAGGTGCAGCGGCAGGACGTCGATCTCCCCGCGCTCGATCGCGACCTCGCGCGGGCGCCAGAAGTCCGCCAGGCACAGGTGCCGGTCGCGGCGCTGCCGCGGGAAGGCGAACCGGTACCGCTCGGGACCGTCCGCCCGCGGCTCGGTGAGCACCAGCAGCGAGTCCTTCTCGGCGACGGCCGGGAAGTAGCCGTAGACCAGCGAGGCGTGGGCGAGCACCCCCTCGGCGGTGAGCCGCTCCAGCCAGTACCGCAGCCGCGGCCGGCCCTCGGTCTCGACGAGCTCCTCGTACGAGGGGCCCGTGCTGCCCTTGGCCCCGCGCAGGCCCCACTGGCCCAGGAACAGCGCTCGCTCGTCGATCATCCCGCTGTACTCGGCCAGCGCGACGCCCTTGACCACCCGGGTGCCCCAGAACGGCGGCGTGGGCACCGGGTTGTCCAGCGCCACGTCCGACCGCTCGGGCAGCGGGCCCGCGGTCTCGGCCTCGGCGGCGCGGCGCTTCGCGGCGATCCGCTTCGACCGCTCGTGCCGCTCCTTGCGCTCGGCGGCCTTGCGCTCCTCCTCCGGGTCGACGGCCGGTGCCAGGCCGCGCTTGCGGGCCATCGTGGCGTCCATCAGCCGCAGGCCCTCGAAGGCGTCACGGGCGTAGGAGACCCGGCCGTCGTAGACCTCGGACAGGTCGTTCTCCACGTAGGAGCGGGTCAGCGCGGCGCCGCCGAGCAGCACGGGCAGGGAGTTCCCGCGGGAGTTCATCTCCTGCAGGTTCTCCTTCATCACCACCGTGGACTTGACCAGCAGCCCGGACATCCCGACGGCGTCGGCCCGGTTCTCCTCGGCGGCCTGCAGGATCGTGGCGATGGGCTGCTTGATGCCCAGGTTGACCACCGTGTAGCCGTTGTTGCTCAGGATGATGTCGACGAGGTTCTTGCCGATGTCGTGGACGTCGCCCTTGACCGTGGCCAGGACGATCGTGCCCTTGCCGTCGTCGTCCGTCTTCTCCATGTGCGGCTCGAGGTGGGCCACGGCGGTCTTCATGACCTCGGCGGAGGCGAGCACGAACGGCAGCTGCATCTGCCCGGAGCCGAACAGCTCGCCGACGGTCTTCATGCCGGCCAGCAGCGTGTCGTTGACGATCTCCAGCGGCGGCCGGGACTGCATCGCCTCGTCGAGGTCGGCCTCCAGCCCGTTGCGCTCGCCATCGACGATGCGCCGCTCCAGCCGCTCGAACAGCGGCAGCCCGGCCAGCTCCTCGGCCCGCCCGGCCCTGGCCGACGAGGCGGTGACGCCCTCGAAGAGCTCCATGAAGCGGTTGAGCGGGTCGTACCCCTCCCGCCGCCGGTCGTAGACCAGGTCGAGCGCGACGGAGCGCTGCTCGTCCGGGATCTTGGACATCGGCAGGATCTTGGCCGCGGACACGATCGCGGTGTCCAGCCCGGCGTTCACGGCCTCGTTGAGGAAGACCGAGTTGAGCACCTGGCGGGCCGCGGCGTTGAGCCCGAAGGACACGTTCGACACGCCGAGGGTGGTCTGCACGTCCGGGAAGCGGCGCTTGATCTCGCGAATCGCCTCGATGGTCTCGAGGGCGTCCCGGCGGACCTCCTCCTGCCCCGTGGTGATCGGGAAGGTCAGCGTGTCCACGACGATGTCGGAGACCCGCATGCCGTGGTTCGTGGTGAGGTCGGTGATGAGCCGGTCGGCCACGCGGACCTTCCAGTCCCGGGTCCGGGCCTGGCCCTCCTCGTCGATGCACAGCGCGACCACCGCGCAGCCGTGCTCGCGGACCAGCTCCATCGTGCGCTGGAAACGCGAGCCGGGGCCGTCGCCGTCCTCGTAGTTCACCGAGTTGACGATCGAGCGGCCGCCGAGCAGCTCCAGCCCGGCCCGCAGCACCTCGGGCTCGGTCGAGTCGAGCATCACCGGCAGGGTCGACGCCGTGGCCAGCCGGGAGGCCAGCTCGGTCATGTCCGCGGCGCCGTCCCGCCCGACGTAGTCGATGCAGAGGTCGATCATGTGGGCGCCCTCGCGGGTCTGCTCGCGGGCGATCGCGACGCAGTCCTCCCAGCGCTCCTCGAGCATCGCCTCGCGGAACTTCTTGGACCCGTTGGCGTTGGTCCGCTCCCCCACCATCAGCACTGAGGTGTCCTGGCGGAACGGCACCGGGGCGTAGAGCGACGACACGCCCGGCTCGGGGCGCGGCTTCCGGGCGGCCGGGGTGACCTGCGCGACGGCGTCGGCGACGGCGCGCACGTGCGCGGGCGTGGTGCCGCAGCAGCCGCCGACGAGTCGCAGCCCGTAGTCGCGGACGAACGTGGAGAGCGCCTCGGCCAGCTCGTCGGCGGACAGCGGGTACTCGGCGCCGTTCGGGCCGAGGACCGGCAGGCCGGCGTTGGGCATCACGGACAGCGGGACGCGGGCTTGCTTGGACAGCGTGCGCAGGTGCTCGCTCATCTCGGCGGGGCCGGTGGCGCAGTTCAGGCCGATGAGGTCGATGCCCAGCGGCTCGAGCGCGGTGAGCGCGGCGCCGATCTCGGAGCCCAGCAGCATGGTGCCGGTGGTCTCGACGGTGACGCTGGTGATGATCGGGATGCGCCGGCCCTCGGCCGCCATCGCGCGCTGCACGCCGTGCACCGCCGCCTTGACCTGCAGCAGGTCCTGGCAGGTCTCGATGAGGAACGCGTCCGCCCCGCCGGCGAGCAGGCCGCGGCCGGTCTCGGTGTAGGCGTCCCGCAGCCGGGCGAACGTCTCGTGGCCCAGCGTGGGCAGCTTGGTGCCGGGACCGATCGAGCCCAGCACGTAGCGCTCGCCGCCCACCTTGTCCGCGGCCTCCCGGGCGAGCCGGGCGCCCCGCTCCGACAGCTCGCGGATCCGGTCCGCGATGCCGTAGTCGGCGAGGTTCGGCAGGTTGGCGCCGAAGGTGTTCGTCTCGACGGCGTCGGCCCCGGCCTCGAAGTAGGCGCGGTGGATGCCCCGCACGACGTCCGGCCGGGTCGCGTTGAGGATCTCGTTGCAGCCCTCGAGCCCCGCGAAGTCGTCGAGGGTGAGGTCCACACCTTGGAGCATGGTGCCCATCGCACCGTCGGCGATCACCACGCGCTGGTCCAGCGTCCCCAGGAGCGTGGTGTCGTAGCTGTGATCTGACGCGGCTGCGTTCACGGCTGACACCCCCTCAGGCTACCGGCGTCGCCCACCGGGCCCTTCGTGTTACCCGTGCGCGCCGTAGGGTGGACGGATGAGCGAGCGAGAGCAGCGGGCGGGGGTGCCCTCGGATCTCCCGGATCTGGTCGACCCGGTCATGATCACGGCGTTCGAGGGTTGGAACGACGCCGGTGAGGCCGCCAGCTCCGCGCTGGAGCATCTCGAGCTGAGCTGGGACGCCGAGCCGCTCGGCTCGATCGACCCCGAGGACTACTACGACTTCCAGGTCACGCGGCCGCTGGTCCGGCTCGCGGGCGGCGTCACGCGGCGCATCGAGTGGCAGACCACCCGGCTCTCCACGGCCAAGCTCCCGGGCAGCGGCCGGCACGTCGTCCTCGTCAACGGGATCGAGCCGAACCTGCGCTGGCGCTCGTTCTGCGCCGAGCTGCTCGAGTACGTCGACCGGCTCGGGGTGACGAAGGTCATCAACCTCGGCGCCATGCTCACCGACGTCCCGCACACCCGGCCCACCCCGGTCCGCGGGACCGGATACGACACCGCGTCGGCCACGAAGATGGGCGTCGAGCCGTCGACCTACCAGGGCCCGACCGGCATCGTCGGGGTCTTCCACAGCCTCTGCATCGAGGCCGGCGTGCCCGCGCTCTCGTACTGGGCCGAGGTGCCGCACTACGTCTCGCAGGCCCGGGTGCCCAAGGCCGCGATCGCGCTGTTGCTGCGCGTGGAGGAGGCGCTCGACGTCGAGGTCCCGCTGGGCGGGCTGCCCGAGCAGGCCGAGGAGTGGGAGCGCACGGTCAACGAGATGGCCGACGCGGACGACGAGGTGCGCGAGTACGTGCGCCAGCTCGAGCAGCAGGCCACCGAGGACGAGGAGGAGAAGCCGGTCGACCTGGCCGAGGCCAGCGGCGACGAGATCGCGGCCGACTTCGAGCGCTACCTGCGCCGGCGCGGCGGCCCCGGCGGCGGGAGCTGACCGAGGGGGCGCCGCGCGGCGTGTCGCTCCGGCGGACCGGGCTCTACCTCGGCGGCTTCCTCGGGCCGTTCGGGGGCGGGGTCACCACGGCCATGCTGCCCGAGCTGGGGACGAGCTACGGCGTGTCCCCGGGCACGGCCTCGGCCTCGCTCACGGCGTTCCTCCTGCCCTTCGCCGCGGCCATGCTGGTCTCCGGCACGCTCGGCGAGCGCTGGGGCCGCAGCCGCACGGTCCGCGCCGCGTACGTCCTCTACACGCTCTCCTCGCTGGCCTGCGTGGTCGCGCCGACCTGGACGCTGTTCCTGGGCGCGCGGGCGCTGCAGGGGGTGGCCAACGCCTTCACCACCCCGCTGCTGATGGCCGCGCTGGCCGCGTCCGTCGCGCCGGAGGCCCTCGGCCGGGCGCTCGGCTGGTACGGCTCGCTGCAGGCCGCGGGCCAGACGTCGGCGCCGCTGGTCGGCGGGCTCGCGGCCGAGGTGGACTGGCACTACGCCTTCTACGGCGTCGCCGCCGTGTCGCTGGTCCTCGCCCTGGTCGGCATCCCCGCCGACGAGCGTGGCGTCGTCCGGGCGCGGGTGCCGCTGCGCAGCGCCTGGACCCCGGGCGTGCTGCGGCTCGGACTGATCGCCGCCCTGGGCTGGGGCTGCCTGGCGAGCCTCGGCTTCCTGGTCGCCCTCCGCCTGGTCGACGTCTTCACCCTCGACGCCGGCCCGCGCGGGCTCGCCCTCACCGGCCTCGGCGCGATGGGGATCGTCACGGCGCGACTGGTGGGCTCGGGCGTCGACCGCGTCGGCGCGCGGCGGTGCGTGCTGGCCGGCGCGATCTCCGGCGGAGCGCTGCTCGCCGGTGTCGGGCTCGCCCAGGTGTTGTGGCTGCTCGTGGCGTGCTGGGCGCTCGCCGGGATCTCCAGCCAGCTCATCCTCGTGGGGGTGAACGCGCTGGTCCTGAGCCGGGAGGGCGGCAACCGCGGCGGGGCGGTGTCGGTGGTGCAGTCCATCCGCTTCTTCGGCTCGGCCGCCTCCCCCGCGGCGCTGCCGCCGATCTACCACGCCGACCCGCTGGCGGGGTTCCTCGTCCCCGCAGGCGTCCTGGCGCTCGTCACCCCGCTGGCCCTCCCGCGCCCCCGAACCCCCCTGTGAGTGGGGGGGGGTGGGGCAGCGGGAAAAGCCACCCCCACCGCGCCGGTGGGGTGGCGGGC
>NZ_JBEZDN010000070.1:0-42310 GCF_040648315.1 Pseudonocardia sp. NPDC049154 | reverse complement strand
CCCGCCTGGGCGGACGACCCGCTGCTGTCCCGGCTGCTCCAGGCGCACCGGGCCGCCCGCTCGTCGGCGCTGGAGCTCGTCGAGGACCTCGCCGCCGACGCCGACGACGCCGACCGGCTCCGGGTCGCCGTCGCCCGGCTCGCCGATCTCCTCGCCCCGGGCACCAACCCGTTGCTGCACCCGCGCGGGCTGCGCGACGCCGTCCGTTCCGGCGGTTCGAGCGCCGTCCGGGCCGTGCGCGCGCTGGCCGCGGACCTCACGTCCCCGCCGCGGCTGCCCGAGGGCGGCGCCCGGCTCGAGCCCGGCACCGAGACCGCGACCGCGCCCGGCGCCGTCGTGTTGCGCACGCCGCTCTTCGAGCTGATCCGCTACCTGCCCACGACCGAGCAGGTCGCCGAGGTGCCGGTCCTGGTCGTGCCGGGCGTGGTGAACCGCTTCCACCTCGTCGACCTCGCCCCGGACCGCAGCCTGGTCCGTCGGCTGGTCGCGGCCGGTCAGCAGGTGTTCGCGCTGTCCTGGCGCGATCCCGGCCCCGAGGACGCGGGGCTGGGGCTCGACGCCTACGCCGAGGCCGTCGTCGAGGCCCTGGGGGCGTGCGAGCGGATCTGCCGGGTGGACCGGACCACCCTGTTCGGCGTCTCCACCGGCGGGCTGCTGGCCGCGGCCGTCACCGCCCGCCTGGAGCGGCGGGAACGGGTCGCCGCGCTCGTCCTCGCCGGCACGACGCTCGACCGCGAGCGTTCGCGCACCGGCCCCTCCGCCGCGCCGGTCGACGACGCCGAGGTGCGCGCCGCCGTCACGTCGATCGGCCGGGCGGGCCTGCTCGACGGGCGCCGGCTCGCCGAGATCCACGCCCTGCTGTGCCCGGAGGCGCTGATCTGGCCGGCCTGGGAGCGCCGCTACCTCGCCGGCGCCGACGAGGCCGACACCCGGCCCGATCCGCTGCGCGCGTGGAACCTCGACGCGCTGCACGTGCCCGCCGCCCTGTTCCGCGACCTCGCCGGCCTGGCCCTCTCGGGCGCGCTGACCCGGCCCGGCGCCGCACACGTCCTCGGCGGTCCGGTCGACCTCTCCGCGGTGGACCGGGACGTCTACCTGCTCGCCGGCGTCGCCGACCGGGTGGGGAGCTGGCAGGCCGTCTACCGGACCTCGCAGGTGCTGGGCGGCAAGTGCCGCTTCGTGGCCGTCCCCGGCAGCACGGCCGCCGCGGTGGGCTACGGCACGAACGCGCACCGGGTCGCCGCGGGTGCGGTGTCGGCGGGCAACCCGGCCGACGCCGAGCGGTGGCGGGCGGCCTCGCACGTCGAGCAGGGCTCGTGGTGGGAGGACCTGGTCACCTGGCTGGGCGAGCGGTCGGGCGCCGTGGTCGACGCGCCACCGGAGCTGGGCGGGCGTGGGCTGCACCCGATCCACCCGGCCCCGGGGACCTACATCGAGAGCTGACCGGGTCCTACTAGGGGACCACGGTCACGGGCCAGCGCCCGGCCCGCACCACGCGCACGGCCACCGAGCCGAAGAGCTTGTGCCCGGCCTGCACGCTGGCCCCGACGAGGATCGCGTCGGCCCGCTCGCGCTCGGCGACCTGGGTCAGCGCCAGCACCGGGTCGCCGACGACGACCTCGAACGCCACCTCGACGCCGTACTGCGGCCCGAGCTCCTCGACCCCGGAGCGCAGCTCCTGCAGCAGCGTGTCGTCCTGCGGGTCGGTGACGGCCGCGGCGGCGAGGGGCACCGCCGTGGCGAAGGCGACGGACGGGATCCGGTCGGCGTACACCGCCACGACCCGGCCGCCCTGCCGGCGGGCCTGCCCGACGGCGTAGTGCAGCGCCCGCCAGCCCGTCTCCGACCCGTCGACGCCGACCACGACGGCCCGCGGGCCGTCACAGCCGTACTCGAAGCCGCTGCTCACCGCCGGCCGCTCTCGTGCTCCAGCGCCTGCTCGGCGAGGATCGCCTCCTCCTCGACCGCGGGCACCCGGGTGACGGCCTCCTCGGCGGCCGCGTCCTCGGCGGCGGCGTCCTCGTCGGCCTCTTCGAGCGCGCGGTGCACCGTGCTCAGCAGCAGCGCCCCGGCGAGGACGACGACGGCGGCGATCCAGAAGGGGACGTGCACGTTCAGGCCCTCCGCCAGCAGCCCCGCGACGAACGGGGCGAGCCCGCCGCCGATGAACCGGACGAAGCCGTAGGTGGCGCTGGCGACGTTGCGCGGCACCGGCGAGATGCTCATGACCGCGGTCGTGACCAGCGTGTTGTTCAGGCCCACGAAGGCGCCCGAGAGGATCACCGCGACGATCACGGTGGGCACCGAGCCGGAGAAGGTGCCGATCACCGCGAGGATCACGGCGACGCAGACCAGGCTCCCGTAGAGCGTCCGGGCGGTGCCGAAGCGGTCCTTGAGCCAGGTGGCGCCGAACACCGCGAAGAGCGCGACGAGCACGCCCCACGCGAAGAACACGGCGCCCAGCCGCAGCGCGGAGAGGTTCATGAGGAACGGCGCGTAGCCGAGCAGGGTGAAGAAGCCCCAGTTGTAGAGCAGGCCGACCAGGCTCGTGGTGCGCAGGCTCCGGTGCCGCAGCGCGGTCAGCGGCTCGGAGAGCCTCGACGGCTCGGCGGGCCTCGGGGTCTTGTCCACGAACACGACGGTCGCGACCAGCGCGATCAGCATCAGCGCGGAGACGCCGAAGAACGGGCCGCGCCAGGAGATGGTGCCGAGCAGGCCGCCCAGCAGCGGCCCGGACGCGATGCCGACGCCCAGCGCGGTCTCGTAGAGCACGATCGCCCCGGCGAACCCACCGCTGGCCGAGCCGACGATCACGGCGAGGCTGGTGGCGATGAACAGGGCGTTGCCGAGGCCCCAGCCGGCGCGGAAGCCGACGATCCCGCCGATGCCGCCGGCCAGCGCGGCCGCCGCGGCGAACACGACGATCAGCGCCAGCCCGATGACCAGGGTGCGCTTGGCGCCGATCCGGCTGGACACCCAGCCGGTGACGAGCATGGCCACCGCGGTGACCACGAGGTAGCTGGTGAAGAGCAGCTCCACCTGCGTGTGGCTGGCGTGCAGCTGCGTCGCGAGCGCGGGCAGGATCGGGTCGACGAGGCCGATGCCCATGAACGAGATGACACAGGCGAAGGCGACGGCCCAGACGGCCTTCGGTTGCCGGAACGGACTTGCGGACGTGCCGTGAGAACTCACGACGGCTCCCCCTCGGTACGGGTCTCGCGGGTGGTCGGGGTGCCGGCGGCCTCGCCGCCCGGCACGGTGGGGCCGGTCGGGGTCGTCGGGTACGGGGTGTCGGCCAGGGCGGCCAGGGCGTGCGTCGCGCCGAGCAGTGCACGCCGGTCGTCGGCCGACAGGGTGGTGATCCGCTCGGCGAGGAACTCCGTGCGCCGGGCGTGCCGGCCCGCGATGTAGGCGCGGCCCGCGGCGGTGGCCGAGACGAGCGTGGCGCGGCCGTCCGACGGGTCGGGGGCGCGCTCGACCATCCCGGCGGCCTCCAGCCGCCCGACGATGCCGGTCATCCCGGGCTGCGAGGTCCGCTCCTGGGCGGCCAGCTCGGTGACCCGGCGGGGCCCGTGCCGGTCGAGGTCGTCGAGCACGGCGAGGGCGACGGTGTTCCACTCCTCGGCCCGCAGGGTGCGGCGCAGCCAGCTCGCGGTGCGTTCGAGGACCTGGGCGAGCTCGGCCACCTGCGCGTCGTCGCGCGGTGGGCGCACGGATGCCGTGGGAGTCACGTGCACCATTACATCACGCAACTATATAAGTGGTCGATGCACCGTGGCTCACACCCTGCTCCCGGACCCGTCGAACACCTGTTCTACGGTCACCCTTGGACGTTCCGCCCGTGAGGAGAGGGAGCACGTGACCGCCGAGACCGAGAGCACCTCGACGACCGCCTCGACCGACACCGCCCCCACCGGGGGTTCTACACCGGACACCGCCCCCGCCACCGCCGCCACCGCCGCGGCACCCGAGGGGGGCGCCGCCCCCGCCGAGGCGACGGTGGCCGCCGGGGCCGAGCCGGAGAAGCGCAAGCGGGGCCGGCCCAAGGGCTCGACGGCCCGCACGACCCGGGTGGTCGAGCTGACCCTCACCGTGAGCGGCACGGCCGACGGCGAGTGGCAGGCCGAGCTCAAGCGCGGCACCACATGGCTCGCCCGGGCGCTGCCGGTGTCGGCGGGCGCGGTGCAGAAGGCCGCGGCCGAACTGCATGCGGAGATCTCCGGACCGATCGAGGAGGTCATCGGCGAGGCACGGGCCACCCGCGAGGCCAAGGTCGCCGAGCTCGAGGCCCAGTTGGAGCAGGCCAAGAAGGCACTCGCCGAGCTCGAGTGATCCGCGGCGCCGGTGCTGCGCCGGTTCCCGCGCCGGTCCTGCGCCGGTCCGGTGCTGCGCTGCGCCCCGTCTCTCGCCGACGCCCGCCGACCGGTCGGCGCCGGGCCTGTGGACACGCCGCGGGGGGCTCGCCGGAACCGTCGGTGGGCGTCGCTAACTTGGCCCACGTGTGGGTGGTGCACCGGGCCGAGCGGGCCGACCGGCTGGCCGACGCGCTCGCCGAGGTGATCGGCGGGCCGGCGGCCGATCCGTTCGTGCCCGAGATCGTCGCGGTGCCCGAGCGCGGCGTCGAGCGGTGGCTCGGGCAGCGCCTCGCGCACCGCCTGGGCACCGCCTCCGGGGCGGACGGGGTGTGCGCCAACGTCCTCTTCCCGGCGCCCGGGCAGGTCCTCGCCGAGGCGGTCGACGCCGCCACCGGGACCGACCCGGAGACCGACCCGTGGCACCCCGCGCGGGCGGTGTGGCCGCTGCTGGAGGAGGTCGTCGCGGCCGTCGAGGCGCCGGGCGACACCTTCGCGGCGCTGGCCGCACACCTCTCGCAGAGCGGCGGCAGCCGGACCTACGCCGTCGCCCGCCGCCTCGCCGACCTCTTCGCCGGCTACGCCGTCCACCGGCCGGACATGCTGCGCGCCTGGTGGGCGGGCTCGCCGGAGGGCGTGCCGGAGGACCTGCGCTGGCAGGTGGAACTGTGGCGGCGGCTGCGCGCCCGGATCGACGTCCCCGGCCCGGCGGAGCGGCTGGAGCAGGCCGAGCGCGCGCTGCGTGCCGACCCGGGGCTGGTCGAGCTGCCGGGCCGGCTGTCGGTGTTCGGTCCCACCCGGCTGGCCGCCGAGCACCTCGCCGTGCTGTCCGCGCTGGCCGAGCACCGCGAGGTCCACCTCTGGCTGCCGCACCCCTCCCCCGCGCTGTGGGAGAAGCTGTCGCCGGCGCAGGGCGCCGCCGTCCCGCGCCGGGAGGACCGCTCGGCCGGCGAGGTGGTCAACCCGCTGCTCCGGTCCCTGGGGCGGGACGTGCGCGAGCTGCAGCTGCGGCTGCCCGCCGGGGTCGAGGACGTGCACCACCCGGCGGGCCCGGCACCGGCCACGCTGCTCGGCCGCCTGCAGGAGGGGCTGCGCGAGGACCGGCCGGCCGCCGACGAGCTGCCGCTGCTCGATCCCGCGGACCGCAGCGTGCAGGTGCACGCCTGCCACGGGCCGGACCGGCAGGTGGAGGTGCTGCGGGAGATCGTCCTCGGCCTGCTCGCGGCGGACGAGACCCTCGAGCCGCGGGACGTCATCGTCATGTGCCCGGACATCGAGGCGTTCGCGCCGCTGATCTCGGCGTCGTTCGGGCTGGCCGCGGCCCTGCCGGACGCGGGCGCGGCGGGCGCCGACCCCGAGAACACCCATCCCGGGCACCGGCTGCGCGTCCGGCTCGCCGACCGGGCGCTCCGCCAGGCCAATCCCCTGCTGGGCACGGTGTCGGCGCTGCTCGAGCTGGCCGACTCCCGGGTCGCCGCCTCGCAGGTGCTCGACCTGGTCGGCTCCGCGCCGGTGCGCCGCCGTTTCCGCCTCGACGACGACGCGCTGGACCGGATCGGCGAGCTGGTCGTCCGGGCCGGGGTGCGCTGGGGGCTCGACGGCGAGCACCGCCGCCCGTTCAGGCTGGACGGGTTCCCGCAGAACACCTGGGCGGCGGGGCTGGACCGGATGCTGCTCGGGGTCGCGATGGCCGAGCGGCCCGGCGAGCAGGGCTGGCTGGGCACCGCCCTCCCGCTCGACGACGTCGACTCCTCGGACGTCGACCTCGTCGGCTCGCTCGCCGAGCTCCTCGACCGGCTGCACACCATCCTCGCGGCGCTCGCCGGACCGCAGCCGCTCACCGCCTGGATCGCGGCGCTGCTCGACGGGCTCTCCGCCCTGACCGCCACCACCGCGTCCGAGGCCTGGCAGGACGCGCAGGCGCGGGCCGAGCTCGCCGAGGTGGTGCGCTCCGCCGGCCCGCAGGGCGGCACCGTCCCGCTCACGCTGTCGGACGTGCGGGGCCTGCTGGCCGACCGGCTGCGCGGGCGCCCGAGCCGGGCGAACTTCCGCACCGGCACGCTGACCGTCGCCACGCTGGTGCCGATGCGGTCCGTGCCGCACCGGGTCGTCTGCCTGCTCGGGGTGGACGACGGGGTGTTCCCCCGCACCGGCGCCCCCGACGGGGACGACGTGCTGGCCCGCGACCCGCGCGTCGGCGAGCGGGACCCGCGCAGCGAGGACCGCCAGCTCCTGCTCGACGCGATCACGGCCGCCACCGAGCACCTGGTCGTGGTGCACTCGGGCATGAACGAGCGGACCGGGGCGGAGCGGCCGCCCGCGGTCCCGCTCGGCGAGCTGCTCGACGCGGTCGACGCGACCGTGCGGGTCGAGGGCCGGCGGGCGAGCGAGGCGATCACGGTCCGGCACCCGCTGCAGCCCTTCGACCCGCGGAACTTCACCCCCGAGCTCGTCGCGGGGACCACGCCGTTCAGCTTCGACCGCAACGCCCTCGCCGGTGCCCGGGCGCTGCTGGGCGAGCGCCGCCCCGTCCCCCCGTTCCTCGCCGCGCCGCTCGCGCCGGCGGAGTCCGGCGACACCGTGGAGCTCGACGACCTGGTGCGCTTCCTCGAGCACCCGATGAAGGCGTTCCTGCGGCAGCGGGTCGGCATGGTGCCGCGCTCCGAGGACGAGGAGCCGGCCGACGCGCTGCCCGTCAGCCTCGGCGGGCTGGACGAGTGGGCGGTCGGGAACCGGATGCTGCGGGACCGGCTCGCGGGGGCACCGGCCGAGCAGTGCGTGCAGGCGGAGTGGCGGCGCGGCGAGCTCCCGCCCGGCAGCCTCGGCGGAGCCGTGCTGGAGAAGGTGAACAGTGCCGTCGAGCCGCTGGTCGAGGCAAGCGCGCAGCTGCGGACCGGGGAGCCGGTGTCGCGGGACGTGGCGGCGGACCTGGGTGGGCTGCGGGTCGTCGGCACGGTCGCCGGGCTGTACGGGTCCACGCTGGTCACGGTCGAGTACTCGCGGCTCGGGCCGAAGCACCGGCTGCGGGCCTGGGCCCGGCTGCTCGCGCTCACCGTGACCCGCCCGGACATGCAGTGGCGGGCCGTCACGCTGGGCCGCGGGCGCGGTGGCGGGGCCATGCGCGCCACGATCCGGCCGCTCGGGGCCGACGAGGCCGGGGCGGCGCTGGCGGACCTGGTGGCGCTGCACCGCGAGGGGCTCTGCGAGCCGCTGCCGGTCTCCACCCCCTGCACCGCCGCCTACGCGAAGGCCCGCCGGGCCGGTGCGGCGGCGCGGGACGCCGAGCTGGCCGCGGCGAAGGAGTGGACGTTCGAGAAGGAGGACGAGGCGATCGTCGCGGTGCTGGGAGCGGATCCGGAGTTCGAGCGGCTGCTGGAGCAGCGGGGGGCGCTGCACGGCGGCGCGGAGACCCGGTTCGGCGAGCTTGCCGAGCGGATCTGGCGGCCCCTGCTCGACGCGGAACACGTGGAGTTGCTGTGACTGCCACCGGGACACAGGTGCTCCTCGCCCACCCGCAGTTCGAGGTCGACGGCCCGCTGCCCGCCGGCACCACCGTGCTGGAGGCCAGCGCGGGCACCGGCAAGACCTTCACGATCGCCGCGCTCGCCACCCGGTACGTCGCCGAGGGGATCGCCGCGCTGCCCCGGCTGATGCTGGTGACCTTCGGCCGCGAGGCCACCCAGGAGCTGCGCGAACGCGTCCGGGAGCGGCTCGGCGCCACCGAGCGCGGGCTCGCCGCCGGGGTGCCCTCGGCGGACCCGGTGACCCGGCTGCTGCAGCAGGGCAGCCCGGAGGAGGTCGCGGAGCGGCGGGCCCGGCTCCGCGCCGCGCTCGCGGAGTTCGACGCGGCCACGATCGCCACCACCCACCAGTTCTGCCAGCAGATGCTGGCCGGGCTCGGGGTGGCCGGGGACAGCGACCCCGACGCGGAGTTCGTCGAGCACGTCGACGACCTGGTCACCGAGGTGGTCGACGACTTCTACGTCCGCAAGTACGCCGCCCCCGGCGCCGGCCGGCCGGACTTCTCCCGGGACGAGGCGCTCAAGCTCGCCCGACAGGCGGTCGGCGACCCGCAGGCCCGCCTCGAACCCGCGGACGCGTCGGCCGGCTCGGTCGCCGGCGTCCGGTACAACTTCGCCAAGGCCGTCCGCGGAGAGGTCGACCGGCGCAAGCGCGCGCGGCGGCTGTTCTCGTACGACGACATGCTGACCCGTCTCGCGGGCGCCCTGCGGGACCCGGTGCGGGGCGCCGCGGCCCGCGAGCGGCTGCAGGCCCGGTACGACGTCGTGCTGGTCGACGAGTTCCAGGACACCGACCCGGTGCAGTGGGAGATCCTGCAGCGCGCCTTCCACGGGCACGTCACGCTCGTGCTGATCGGCGACCCGAAGCAGGCGATCTACGCCTTCCGCGGGGCGGACGTCGTCTCCTACCTGGAGGCGGCGAAGGAGGCCGGGGAGCTGCGGACCCTGGGCACCAACTACCGCACGGACGAGGCGCTGCTCGAGGCGCTCGACGGGGTGTTCGGCGAGGTCGCGCTGGGGTCGGACCAGATCGTCGTCCGGGGGGTGGAGGCGCACCACACCGCCCGGCGGCTGGCCTCGGCCCCGTCGGACGAGCCGTTCCGGCTGCGGGTGGTCGACCGGGACCGGCTGGAGCCGCTCACCGGCCGGCGGCTGGGCCGGGCGCAGAAGGCGCGGGAGGTGGTGGCGGAGGACGTCGCCGCCGACATCGCCGCCCTGCTCGCCTCCCCCGCCACCGTCGAGGACCGGCCGCTGCGCGCCGGCGACGTCGCGGTCCTGGTCCGCACCAACGCCCAGGGCGTCCAGGTGCGGGACGCGTGTACCGCGGCCGGCGTCCCCGCGGTGCTCACCGGCACCACCAGCGTGTTCACCACCGAGGCCGCGGCCGAGTGGCTGACCCTGCTCGAGGCCGTCGAGCAGCCGCAGCGCGCCACCCGGCTGCGGGCCGCCGCGCTGACGTGCTTCGTCGGGCACACGGTCGAGGAGCTGTGCGGCGAGCGGGCCGAGGAGCTGATCGACGAGCTGGGCACGGACCTGCGCGCCTGGCACGCGGTGCTGGCCGAGCGCGGCGTCGCGGCGCTGCTGGAGGCGGTCACCAGCCGCACCCGGCTGCCGGCGCGGCTGCTCGGGCTGCGCGAGGGCGACCGGCGGCTCACGGACGTCCGGCACATCGGGCAGGTGCTGCACGGGGCGTCGCTGGAGCGGCACCTCGGCCCGTCCGCGCTGGTGGAGTGGCTGCGCCATCGCATGGCCGACGCCGCGCGGGACACCACCACCGAGCGGAGCCGGCGCCTGGAGTCCGACGCCGATGCCGTGCAGATCGTCACGGTCCACCGCAGCAAGGGGCTCGAGTTCCCGGTGGTCTACGTGCCGTTCGGCTGGGACCGGTGGGTCAACGACAAGGCCGAGGTCCTGCTCGTCCACGACGACACGGGCGCCCGCGTCCTCGACGTCGGCGGGGCCCTCGGGCCGCACCGCGCCGAGCGGCTGCAGCGGCACCTCGAGGAGGAGGCCGGCGAGGACCTGCGGCTGATGTACGTCGCGCTCACCCGGGCGCGCTGCCAGGTGGTGGCGTGGTGGGCGCCGACCACCACCACCGAGTGCTCGGCCCTGCACCGGCTGTTGATCGGTCGGCCCGCCGCCGGGACCGTGCCCGAGGCCGGCTACCGGGTCCCGTCCGACGCGTCGGCGCTGGAGCTCCTGCGCTCACTGCCGGGGGTGACAGTCGAGACGCTCTCCGACCGCACCGCGGCGCCTGCCCCGGACCGCGACGGCGACCCGCCGAAGCTGGGCGTGGCCCGGTTCGCCCGCCGGCTCGACGCGGCGTGGCGGCGCACCTCCTACAGCGCGCTGACCGCCGACGCCCACGGCCACCACGCCTCGGTGGAGACGCCGGAGCCGCCCACGCCGGGTGTCGGGTCGGAGCCCGAGGCGCCGGGCAAGGACGACGAGGCCGAGCTCGAACTGCTCGACGTCACGTCCGAGCTCGGGGCGGACCTGCCCTCGCCGATGGCCGACCTGCCGCTGGGCACCGGGTTCGGCACGCTGGTCCACGCCGTCTTCGAGCACCTCGACACCACCGCGGCCGACATGGCCGCGGAGCTACGGGCCCGGATCACGGAGGAGCTGGCCCGGCAGCCCGCCGAGATCGACCCCGAGGCGCTCGCGGCGGGGCTGCGGCCCGTCGTCGAGACGCCGCTCGGGCCGCTCGCGGGCGGGCGGGCGCTGCGGGAGATCCGGCCGGCCGACAGGCTGGCGGAGCTGGACTTCGAGATGCCGCTCGCCGGCGGCGACACGCCCTCCGGGCAGGTCACGCTCGGCGACCTGGCGCCGGTGCTGCGCCGGCACCTGCCCGCCGGCGACCCGCTCGCGAGCTACCCGGACCTGATCGCCGCGCCGGGTCTGGCGGCGCAGCCCCTGCGCGGGTACCTGACCGGGTCGATCGATGCCGTGCTGCGGGTCGACGGCCGCTTCCTCGTCGTCGACTACAAGACGAACTGGCTCGGCCCCTCCGGCCCGGGCGGCCGCGAGCCGCTGACCGCCGCGCACTACGCCCCGCCGGTCCTCGCCGCCGCGATGCAGGCCGCGCACTACCCGCTGCAGGCGCTGCTGTACTCGGTCGCGCTGCACCGCTTCCTGCGCTGGCGGCTGGCGGGCTACTCCCCCGAGCGGCACCTGGGCGGCACGCTCTACCTCTTCCTCCGCGGAATGTGCGGCCCCGACACCCCACAGGTCGACGGCACCCCGTGCGGGGTCTTCGGCTGGCAACCACCCCCCGCCCTGATCGCCGAGCTCTCGGACGTCCTCGACGCCCGCTCCACCCGTGATCACCAGCCCGGACCGCCGGCGGCCGCGGGTGGCACAGAAGGGTCTGACATGCCGATCACCTCCGCTGACTCGGGCCCCACCACACCTCCCGCCCAAGATCACCGTCCAGGACCGCTTCGGGCCGCTGGTGGCGCCAAAACGTCCGAACCGGCGATCACCCCCGACGCCGCCCCCAGCCCCGCCACACCTTCCGTCCAGGATCACCGCCCAGGCTCGCTGCCGGCCGCAGATGGGGCGGATGGTGCGGATGGCGTGGAACGGTCTGACACGGCGATCACTCCCGGGACCGACTCCGGCCCCGCCGCACCTCCTGCCCACGATCACCAGCCCGGACCGCTTCCGGCCGAGAGCGGCGGCAACGCGTCCCGAACAGTGATCGTGGGTGGCGACGAGGAGCGGGTGGAGTTGCCGCTCGACCTGCCCGAGCCCACGGAGGCGCCGCATCCGCGCGAGCGGACCACACGGCCGCGGAAGGCAGCGCACGTGGAGCCCGACGAGCCCGGGCTGTTCGACCTCGGTGACCTCGGAGGCGACCGGTGAGCATCGCCCGGACCGCGCTCGCGCCCCCGGAGCGCGATCCCTACGACCTCCGCACCGCCCGCACCGCCGCGGGCCTGCTGGGTGAGTTCAACGTGGCCGGGGTGCTCTCGGCCGCCGACGTGCACGTCGCGACCCGGCTCGGACGGCTCGGCGGCGACCCTCGCGGGGAGCCCGAGGAGGTGCTGCTCGCCGTCGCCCTCACCGTCCGCGCCATCCGCAACGGCTCGGTCTGCGTCGACCTCGCCGAGGTCGCCCACACCGTCCTGGGCGAGGGCGAGGAGTCGGTCGACGTCTCGGCCCTGTCGTGGCCCGAGCCGGGGGCCTGGCGCGCGGCCGTCGAGCAGAGCCCGCTGGTCGCGAGCGGGGCCGACGCGGTGTCCGGGCGCCCGCTGCGGATGATCCCGGTCGCAGGCGGGCGGGGCCTGCTCTACCTCGATCGCTACTGGGCCGAGGAGGAGCTGGTCCGCCGGGAGCTGCGGGACCGCGCCGCCACCGGGCAGCCCGAGGTCGACCCCGACCGGCTCCGCAACGCCCTCGCCCGCCTGTTCGACACCCCGGCAGGAGCCGACGCGCCACAGGGCACGGACCTGCAGCGGCTCGCCGCGGCGGTCGCCGCCCTGCGCCAGGTCACCGTGCTCGCGGGCGGCCCGGGCACCGGCAAGACCACCACCGTCGCCCGCCTGATCGCGCTGCTCCACGACCTGCACGAGGCCGAGTCGCCGTCGCCGCTGCGGGTTGCGCTCGTCGCTCCGACCGGCAAGGCGGCCGCGCGGCTCGGCGAGGCGGTCGCCCAGCACACGGCGGAGCTTCCCGAGGAGGACCGGGCGCGCGTCGGGTCCCCGGCGGCGTCGACGATCCACCGGCTGCTCGGGCGGCGTCCCGGCTCGTCGAGCCGCTTCCGGCACGACCGGGCCAACCGCCTCCCGCACGACGTCGTGGTCGTCGACGAGACCTCGATGGTCTCCCTCACCCTCATGGCCCGGCTGCTCGAGGCGGTCCGGCCCGACGCCCGGCTCGTGCTGGTCGGCGACCCGGACCAGCTCGCGTCCGTCGAGGCGGGCGCGGTACTCGGCGACCTCGCCCGGGCGGGCGGGCAGCCCGAACCGGCGCTCGAGGACCGGCTGCGCGAGGTCGGCGCGCTCGCCGCGGCGGACCCGCCGGTGGTCCACGGCGTGGTCACGCTGCGGCACACCTGGCGTTTCGACGGCGGCATCGCCGAGTTTGCCGGCGCGGTCCAGGCGGGCCGGGCCGACGACGCGGTCGCCCTGCTCCGCGAGGGCCGCCCCGACCTGGAGTTCGTGGAGAGCGACCTGGAGGTGCGGGAGCCGGCGGGCTTGGACGGGCTGCGGGCGGACGTCGTCGACGCGTCCGGCGCGCTGATCTCCGCGGCGGTCGCCGGCCGCACCGGCGAGGCGCTCGACGCCCTCGAACGCCACCGCCTGCTCTGCGCCCACCGCCGCGGCCCCTACGGCGTCACGCGCTGGGGCCTGGAGGTCGAACGCTGGCTCGCGCAGGCGCTGCCGGGGTTCGACGAGGTGGCGCCCGGCCAGCCCGGGCCCTGGTACCCGGGCCGGCCGCTGCTCGTCACGGCCAACGACTACGACCTCGGCCTCTACAACGGCGACACCGGCGTGGTCGTGCGCCAGGGCGGTGCGCTGCGGGCGGTGTTCGGCCGGCCGAATGCGCCCCAGTCGTTCGCGCCCGCCCGGCTCGGCGGGGTGCAGACGGTGCACGCGATGACCGTCCACCGCAGCCAGGGCAGCCAGTTCGCCCGGGTCACCGTGGTGCTGCCGCCCCCGGACTCCCCGCTGCTCACCCGGGAACTGCTGTACACGGCGGTGACCCGCGCCCGCACCGCCGTCCGGATCGTCGGCAGCGAGGAGGCTGTCCGCGCCGCCGTCGCCCGCCCCGTCAGCCGGGCCAGTGGCCTGCGGGAACGCATGGGCTGACCGCCCACCCGTACAGCCCAGGGCGAACACGCGGGCTCTGCGGACGAATGCCGGTGACCCCGCGGCGCCGGGCAGGGCAGGATGGGTGCCATGCCGGAGGCTGCCTCCTCGCTCGTCCCCGCCAAGCCCGCCCTCGTCACCGTCGACGACGATCCCAGCGTCTCCCGCGCCGTGGCCCGCGACCTGCGGCGCCGGTACGGCGAGACGTTCCGCGTCGTGCGCGCCGAGTCCGGGCAGCAGGCCCTGGACGCGCTCAAGGAGATGGCGCTGCGCGGTAACGACGTCGCCGTCCTGCTCGCCGACTTCCGCATGCCCGGGATGAACGGGCTGGAGTTCCTCGAGCAGGCCATGGACCTGTACCCCGCGGCCCGGCGGGTCCTGCTGACCGCCTACGCCGACACCGACGCCGCCATCACCGCGATCAACGTCGTCGACCTCGACCACTACCTGCTCAAGCCCTGGGACCCCCCGGAGGAGAAGCTCTACCCCGTCGTCGACGCCATGATCGACGCCTGGCGGGCCGCTCCCCGCAAGGAGGTCTGCGAGACGCGCGTGATCGGCCACCGCTGGTCCGCCCGCTCCCACGAGGTCCGGGACTTCCTCGCCCGCAACCAGGTCCCCTACCGCTGGTACCCCGTCGACCAGCCCGAGGCCGCGCGGCTGCTGCAGGCGGCGGGCGTCGACGACTCGCACCTGCCCGTGGTGATCTCCCCGGCCGGGGAGTGCCTGGTCGCGCCGGACGAGGTCCAGCTGGCCGAGCGCGTCGGGCTGGCGACCGTCCCCGCCACGGACTTCTACGACCTCATCGTGATCGGCGGCGGCCCGGCCGGGCTCGGCGCCAGCGTGTACGGCGCGTCGGAGGGCCTGCGGACGGTCCTGGTCGAGCGCACGGCGACCGGCGGCCAGGCCGGGCAGAGCTCGCGGATCGAGAACTACCTGGGCTTCCCCGACGGCGTCTCCGGCGCCCAGCTCACCGACCGTGCCCGGCGGCAGGCCGTCCGGCTCGGGGCGGAGCTGCTGACCGCACGCGAGGTCGTCGCACTCGAGGCCAACGGGCCGGCTCGCACGGTCCGGTTCGCCGACGGCAGCGCCATCCACGCGCACGCGGTCGTGCTCGCCACCGGGGTCAGCTACCGGGAGCTCGACGCGCCGGGCCTGGCCGACCTGGCCGGCCGCGGCGTGTTCTACGGCTCCGCGCTCACGGAGGCGGCGGGCTGCGCCGGCGCCGACGTCTACATCGTCGGCGGCGCCAACTCCGCAGGTCAGGCCGCGGTCTACTTCTCCCGGCACGCCCGCAGCGTCACGATGCTGGTCCGCGGACCGGGCCTGCAGGCGTCGATGTCGCAGTACCTGATCGAGCAGATCGAGGGGATCCCGGAGATCACCGTCCGGACCTGCACCGAGGTCGTCGAGGCCACCGGCGGGGAGCACCTGGAGAAGCTCACCCTGCGGGACCGCAACACCGGCGAGACCGAGACGGTCGACGCCGGCTACCTCTTCGTCTTCATCGGCGCCACGCCGCGCACGGACTGGCTCGGCGGGCTCGTCGAGCGCGACGCCGGCGGGTTCGTCCTGGCGGGCCCCGA
The DNA here is from genome assembly GCF_040648315.1 of Pseudonocardia sp. NPDC049154. Lineage (NCBI taxonomy): Bacteria > Bacillati > Actinomycetota > Actinomycetes > Pseudonocardiales > Pseudonocardiaceae > Pseudonocardia > Pseudonocardia sp. NPDC049154. The sequence continues at coordinate 27,035 of NZ_JBEZDN010000070.1, read as the reverse complement.
CCTCGTCGTCGAGGGCAGGCGGCCCACGGGATGGACCGAGGACCGGGATCCGTTGCACCTGGAGACGAGCCTCCCGGGGGTCTTCGTCGCCGGCGACGCACGTGCGGAGTCCGTGAAGCGGGTCGCGTCGGCCGTGGGCGACGGGGCGATGGCCGTGTCGCTCGTCCACCGCTACCTGGAGAGGCCCTGATGAGCGCACCGATCGCCTGCGACCCGGAGGAACTGCGCCGGCTCTTCCTGTTCGAGAAGCTGCAGCCCGACCAGCTCGACGCGCTGTGCCGGCAGGGCCAGATCGAGACGTTCGAGCCGGGCCAGGTCTACCGCGAGGGCGATCCGGCCACGTGCTTCTACGTGCTGATCGAGGGCACGGTGGTGCTCGCCCGGCGCTCGGGCGAGGAGGACGTCGAGGTGGAGCGCACCTCCCAGCCCGGGGTGTACGCCGGCGCCTGGCACGCCTACCTCGGCGACCGGGTGCCGCAGGTCTACAACAACTCGCTGCGGGTCACGGTGCGCTCGCGGTTCTACGTGCTCGACGCCGAGAAGCTCTCCACGCTCATGCGCGAGTGGTTCCCGATGGCGCTGCACCTGCTCGAGGGCCTGTTCTTCGGCATCCAGAACACGCAGCAGGCCGTCAGCCAGCGCGAACGGCTGCTCGCCCTCGGCTCGCTGTCGGCCGGCCTCACCCACGAGCTGAACAACCCGGCCGCCGCAGCGGTGCGCGCCACGTCCACCCTGCGCGAGCGCGTCGCCGGGATGCGGCACAAGCTCGGGCTGATCGCGGCCGGCCCCTACGAACGGGCCGACCTCGAGACCCTCATGCGCCTGCAGGAGGACGCCGCCGACCGCGTCGGGAAGGCCCCCGAGCTCGGCCCCCTCGAGGCCGGCGACGCCGAGGACGAGGTCGGCGAGTGGATCTCCGACCAGGGCATCGAGGGCGGCTGGGACATCGCGCCGAACTTCGTGGCCGCGGGGATCGACGTCGACTGGCTCCAGCAGGTCAAGGCGAGCGTGCCCGCGCCGATACTGGAGAGCGCGGTCCGCTGGCTGAACTACACCGTCGAGACCGAGCTGCTGATGAACGAGATCGCGGACTCGACGACCCGGGTCTCGACGCTGGTCGGTGCGGCCAAGCAGTACTCGCAGATGGACCGGGCGCCCTACCAGACCGTGGACGTGCACGAGCTGCTCAAGTCCACGATCGTCATGCTGCACGGCAAGTTCGGGAACGGCGTGCAGCTGGTCAAGGACTTCGACCGCAGCCTGCCGAAGATCTCCGTCTACGCGGCCGAGCTGAACCAGGTGTGGACGAACCTGATCGACAACGCCGTGCAGGCGATGGACGGGCACGGCACCCTGACCGTGCGCACCGCGCGGGAGGGCGACCGGCTGCTCGTCGAGATCGGCGACACGGGGCCCGGGATCCCGGCCGAGATCCGGTCGCGGATCTTCGAGCCGTTCTTCACCACGAAGGCCGTCGGCGAGGGCACCGGGCTCGGCCTGGACATCTCGTGGCGGATCGTGGTCAACCGGCACCACGGCGACCTGCGGGTCCTCTCCGAGCCGGGGAACACCCGCTTCCAGGTCCTGCTGCCCTTCGACGCGCTGATCGACGAATCGTGACAGTGGAGGAACCGTGACGACGATCGACCCGTCGGTGCCGCCCTCGGGCACCGGGTGTGCGGAGTGCGAGGCCGCCGGTGGCTGGTGGGTGCACCTGCGCCGCTGCGCGACGTGCGGGCACGTCGGCTGCTGCGACACCTCCCCCGAGCAGCACGCGACCGCGCACTTCCGCTCCACCGGGCACGCGGTGGTGCAGAGCTTCGAGCCGGGCGAGGACTGGTTCTGGGACTACGACCGCGAGGTCGCGCTGTCCGGCCCCTCGCTGGCCCCGCCGTCGGCGCGGCCGGAGGCCCAGCCCGTCCCGGGTCCGGCCGGCCGGGTGCCCGCCGACTGGCGGTCGAAGATCCACTGAGAAGCGTGAGGCCGGCGGGCGGCGGCGCGCCGGCAGGGCGGAGAATCGCGCCGTGCTGACGAGTGCCGGGATCCTGCTCCACCGCGACCGCGCCGGGATCGTCGAGGTGCTCCTCGGACACATGGGCGGGCCGTTCTGGTCCCGTAAGGACGCCGCCGCCTGGTCCATCCCGAAGGGCGAGCTCGACGCGGGCGAGGAGCCGGTCGCCGCCGCGCGCCGCGAGTTCGCCGAGGAGCTGGGGTTCCCGCCGCCGGACGGGGAGCTGCACGAGCTGGGCTTCGTCGTCCAGTCCGGGCGGCGCAAGACGGTCCTGGGCTTCGCGCTGAGCGGAGACGTGCCCGACGCGCAGGTCGCCGCCGTGGCCGAACGGCCGGACGACGGCTCGTGGATCGAGATCGAGTGGCCGCGCAACTCCGGCCGCCGGCTGCGGTTCCCGGAGATCGACCGCGCCGCCTGGTTCGACCTCGCGACCGCGCGGGTCAAGCTCGTGAAGGGCCAGCTCCCCTTCCTCGACCGGCTCGAGACCCTCCTGGCCCCGGCCTGATCCCCGCCCGAACCCCGGGGACCCCCACCCCGCTCGTCCGCCTACCCTTCGTCTGAATCGATCGTGAGTCGTCTCACCTGCGGAAGATTGGCGATCACGACCCGGGTTCTGCCACCGTGGAACGTCGACGCACGCGGTCGTGCGCCGAACCCCGACCGCCCCGTCGCGCGCGCCCTCCCCGAGCGTCGCGACCGTCACGGTGGGCCCCTCCGAGCCGGCAACCCGAGCGCCGCCGGAGCGCGTGGCCCGCCCGAGGACCCACCTTCATGCCCGTCTCCCCCGTCGGGTCGCGCCGGCGTGCGCCCGTACGCCTCCGTGATCTCCATCCGTCCCCCCGCACGGGCGACCGCGTCGACCGCGCCCCGGCCTCCTTCAGCCGGCTGCGTACCGCCGTGACCGCGCTCTTCGCGTTCGACGGCGCGGTGTTCGGCAGCTGGGCCGCCCGGATCCCGGACGTCACAGCCCAGGTCGGCGCCACCCACGCCACACTGGGCGTCGCGCTGCTCTGCGTGTCGCTCGGCGCCCTGGCCAGCATGCAGCTCACCGGTGTGCTCGCCGGCCGCTTCGGCGCCGGCCGGGTCGCCCTCGCCGGCTCCGCGGGCGCCGCGCTGGTGGTCCCGCTGCCCGGGCTCGCGACGTCGATCCCGCAGCTCTCCGCCGTCCTGCTGCTGTTCGGCGCGCTCACCGGCATGGTCAACGTCGCCATCAACAGCGCGGGAGTCGCCGTCGAGTCGCGGCGGCCCGGGCGCGCGCTGCTGCCCGCGCTGCACGCCGCGTTCAGCCTCGGCGGGCTCGCCGGCGCCGCCGCCGGTGGGGTTGCCTCCACGATCGGGCCGGTGCTGCCGCACCTCGCTGTCGTCGGCGTCGTCGGTCTCGTGCTCGTCGCGGCGACCCGGTCGACGCTGGCCGGGCTGCACGACGGCGAGGGCCGCGGGCCGGACACGGACCGTCCGCCCGAGCCGGGCCCGCCCCGCCGCGGCCGGGCCCTCGTCGTGCTGCTCGGCCTGATCGCCGGCTGCACCGCCTTCGGCGAGGGCGCGGTCACCGACTGGGGTGCCCTGCACCTGCGCGAGACCCTCGGCGCCACGCCGGCCCTGGCCGCCGCCGGCTACTCCTGCTTCTCGCTCGCGATGGCCTGTGGGCGGCTCACCGGCGGCGTGCTGCTGCGCCGGCTCGGCGAGACCCGGCTGCTCGGCGGTGGTGCGCTGCTCGCCGCGGCCGGGATGACCGCCGCGCTGGTGACGTCGTCGCCCGAGCTTGCGCTGGCCGGGTTCGTGCTGGTCGGGCTGGGCCTGGCGAACCTCTTCCCGGTCACGATCGCCCGCGCCGGGGCGCACTCGGGTTCGCGCGGCGTGGCCCTCGCGTCGACCGTCGGCTACAGCGGGCTGCTCGGCGGGCCACCCGCCATCGGCTTCCTCGCCGAGCACGCCGGGCTCCCGGCGGCACTGGCGTCGGTGCCCCTGCTGGCCGTGGTCGCGGCCGGCCTGGCGCTCGGCGTCGCCAAGGACGGGCCGCGCCTCCGGCTCCCGAGCCGCCTGCCCCTCCCGGCCCGTCCGGTGCGGGCGGCCCTCGGCCGGGTCGCACAGGCCACGGCGCGGCCCGTCGACCCCGCCGGACTGGGGATCCTCGCGGCCCGCACGGCGACCGTCGTCGCGCGCACCCAGCCGTTGCGCATCGTCCGGACCGCCGGCTCCCGAGTCGCGGTGACCGCCCGGCCGGCGATGCTGCGCGGGAAGGCGATCGTCCACCGGGCCGCCGCGGACCTGCCCGCCCTCACCCCGGCGACCACGACCACGCCGCCGACCCGCGCCCCCGGCGCCCGCATCCGCCCCTACCCGGGCCTGGAGCTGCTCGCCTCCTGAACCGGTCCGGGTGCGGAGGGCCGCCGCGACGGCGGCCCTCCGCACTCAGGAGGAGAGGCGCCTTCCCAGCCGCCGACGCACCTTGCGGACCCGCTTGCGCACCCGTTTGCGGGGTCGGCGCGACGACCGGGCGAGCCGACGGACGGCCGCGCGGATCTCGGGGATCCGCACACTCCCCTCCAGGCGCCGCTGCACGTCGACCTTCCGCGGCAGCACGAGCCGGACACCGGCCTTGCCCAGCTTCACCGCGAGGAAGCCGAGGGCGACACCGACGGGGAGCAGGACCACCGTCAGGCACAACACCAGCCCGACGACCATCAGCAGCGACGCCAGCACCAGCAGCAGCACCCCGGCCACGGCCCGCAGCGCGCGGATCACCATCGCTCACCCCAGATGCAGGCGGCGTCGCAGCCGGGAACCGCCGCCGCGGACCGAGTCCTCGGCCCGGCGGACGAGACCCTCGACGCGGGTGCTGCCGGGCACCATGAGCTTCGCCGCCCGGCTGTAGCAGGACAGCCCCAGGACGACGACCGGGATCCCCAGCGGGAGCAGCAGGACGGTCGCGCACAACAGGACCCCGACGAGCAGCAGCACCGTCCCGAGCAGACCCAGCACGAGCGCCAGCACCGCGCGCACCACGGCGGACAGCAGGCCGGTGACGGCCCCGAGCAGACCGGACACCAGACCGGTGACCCCCCGCAGCAGGCCCATGGCGCACCTCCCCCGAATCGCCACGGGTACCCCGGTCACGCCTGCTCAAACGGTGTTTTCGCGCCACCTCCGCTCACCGACTCCCGACGACCGCCGGGCTTCTCCTCCGACGGATGCGCGTAGCACGGAGCGAGCCGGGGTACCACCGCCGACATGCCGAACTCGAGCATCAAGAACGAGAAGATGTACGAGGAGCTGCGCGACCGCGGCGAGAGCAAGGAGAAGGCCGCCCGGATCGCGAACGCCTCCGCGGCCGAGGGCAAGAAGAAGGTCTCGGCCCGCGGCGGCAAGTCCGGCTCCTACGACGACATGACGAAGGACGAGCTCTACGAGCGCGCCAAGAAGGTCGGCATCGAGGGCCGGTCGGACATGTCGAAGGACGAGCTGGTCAAGGCCCTGCGCGACCACTGACCCACCTCGGGGCCGCTCGGGTGGCGCCCTCCGGCGGATCGCACCATCCTGGACGTGAACAACGTTCGGCGCGTTTCGACCCAGGGCGGGCGCGTTCGTCTCCACCACGAGGAGGAGCACCGTGAGCAGCACCGACACATCCCGCGGGACGCGCGCCGCGGAGGAGCGCGCCGCACGCCGTCTCGACCACCTGCACCGGACGGGATCGGTGGTGATCGGGCTCGGCCTGTGGGTGTTCGCGGTGCTGGGCTTCGTGCAGCGCCTGGACTTCTTCTCCACCCAGGGCCAGCCGGTGCTCGGCCTGTCGTCCAACGGCCTGCTCTCCACGATCTCCGTGGTGTTCGGCGCGATCCTGATCGGCGCCGGCATCCGCGGCGGGCGCCTGTCGTCGACCGTGCAGGTCGTGGTCGGCGCGCTGTTCCTGCTCTCCGGCATCGTGAACGTGCTGGTCCTGAACTCGGACCTCAACCTGCTCGCGTTCCGCATGCCCAACGTGATCTTCAGCCTGGTCGTCGGCGGCATCCTGCTGACGGTCGGGTCCTGGGGCCGGTTCACCGGCCGGCTCCGCGCCGACAGCCCCTACTCGCGCGAGCACTCGGTCGGCACGTTCGAGGACCCGCAGCTGAGCCCCGAGCTCGGCGGCATCGACCTGGACGGGAGTGCGGGCGAGGCCGCCGCGGCCCGCGAGCTGGCCGAGGCGGAGCGGGCGGTCGCCGAGCACCGTGCCCGGCCCGAGGTGGTGGCCGAGGTGCGCGCGCTGGCCGGCGTGCGCCGGCCCGAGGACCGCATCCACGCGTGGCAGCAGCGACACGCGGGCGGCCCCACTCCCTCCTGAGGATTCCCGGCGCCGTCGCGGCCCAGCGGTACCCCGACGACGCCGGACGCCCGCCCGCCGCCGGACGAGAGCCCCGGCGGCGGGCGGGGAAAGACCGTCAGGCGCGCGGCACGATCGACGGCCGGCGGTGCGCCCGCACCTGCGGCGGCTCCCCTGCGTACCGCTCCACCTGCACCGTGGTGAGCTGCCCGGTGCAGGCCTGCGCCAGCCGTGAGGTCCCGACGTCCCGGGTCAGCACGTTCGGGTTGCCGTGCACGCAGGTCGGGTCGTCGGCCGACGCGGGCGTGTACCAGGCCCCGGTCGGCAGCTGCACCACGCCGGCCCGCACCTCGTCCGTGACGCGCGCGGCCGCCAGGCAGGCGCCGCGGGCGTTGACCAGCCGGACGACGTCGCCGTCGGAGATCCCGCGCGGCGCGGCGTCGGCGGGGTGGATCCGCACGACCTCCCGCCCGCCGACCTTCCCCGCCACGCTGGTGGCGCCGAAGTCGAGCTGGCTGTGCAGCCGGGTGGACGGCTGGTTGGCCACGAGCCAGAGCGGCTGCTCCGGGGTCGGCGGCTCGGTCGGCGGGAGCCAGGCCGGGTGGCCCGGGCAGTCGTCGTAGCCGAACGACGCGATCCGCTCCGACGCGAGCTGGATCCGCCCGGACTCGGTCGGCAGCCGGCCGGTACCGGCGCGGAAGGCGGTGAGCAGGCCGCCGTCGTCCGCCCCGGGCGGGAGCTCGTGCTCCCCCGCCGCCCAGAACTCGTCGAAGGTGGGGGCAGGGAACCCCTTGTCCGCCAACGCCTTCTCGGTCCGCCCCCACAGGTGGGCCAGCCACTCGCGGGTGGTCCGGCCCTCCGTGAAGCGCTCGCCGAACCCGAGCCGATCGGCCAGCGCGGCGAGGATCGCGTGGTCGTCGCGGGCCTCGCCGTAGGGCTCGGCGACCTGCTTCATGGCGACGACCAGCGGGTCCGTGCCGTGCGCCCCGATGTCCTCGCGTTCGAGCGTGGTCGTGGCCGGCAGGACGACGTCGGCGTGCCGGGCCGTGGCCGTCCACACGGACTCGTGGACGACGAAGGTGTCCACCCGGCCCAACGCCCGGCGCAGCCGCGCGAGGTCCTGGTGGTGGTGGAACGGGTTGCCGCCGCACCAGTACACCAGCCGGACGTCGGGGTAGGTCCGGTCCTCGCCGTTGTACGAGTACTGCTCGCCGGGGTGCAGCAGCATGTCCGCCACGCGCGCGACGGGGATGTAGCTGCGCACCGGGTTCGGCCGCCGCGAGAGCGTCGGGACCGGGACCGCGTTGCGCGGCCGGCCGTAGTGCCCCAGCGACCCGAGCCCGTAGACGAACCCGCCGCCCGGCAGTCCGATCTGGCCGAGCATCGCGGCGAGCGCGAGCCCCGCCCACACCGGCTGCTCGCCGTGCTCGGCGCGCTGCAGGGACTGCGAGACGGTGATCAGCGTGCGCCCGGCGGCGAGCCGGCGGGCCAGGGCCCGGATCTCCCCGGCGTCGACTCCGCAGATCCCGGCCGCCCACTCGGCGTCACGCCCGCGCAGGGAGCGCTCGTACTCGGGCCATCCCGCGCAGCGCGTGGTGAGGAACTCCCGGTCGTGCAGGTCCTCGGCGAGCAGGGTGTGCGCGAGGCCGGTCATCAGCGCGGCGTCGGTGCCGGGCTCCGGGGCGAGCCAGCGGGCGTCGACCTCCTCCGGAAGGTCCTGCCGCAGCGGGCTGACCAGTACGAACCGGGCACCCCGGCGGTGCGCCGCGCGCATCGCGTCGCGCTCGACGTGCCGGCTCACCCCGCCCGCCGCCACGGTCGAGTTCTTCAGCGCCATCCCGCCGAAGGCCAGCACGGTGTCGGTGTGTGCGGCGATCTGGTCCCAGGTCACCACCGAGCGGGTCACCGCGTCGAAGGGGCCCAGCACGTGCGGGAGCAGGACCTCCGCCGCCCCGCCGGAGTAGGTGTTGACGGACTGCGTGTAGCCGCCGGCCAGGCCCAGGAACCGGTGGATCTGGCCCTGGGCGTGGTGGAAGCGGCCGGCGCTGGCCCAGCCGTAGGAGCCGCCGTAGACCGCGGTCGGGCCGTGCCCGGCGTACACGCGACGGAACTCGCCGGCGAGCCGGTCGAGCACCTCGTCCCAGCCGACCTCCAGGAACTCCTCGCGCCCGCGCCCGTCGGTGGGCCCCGGCCCCTGCTCCCACCAGCCGCGCCGGACCGAGGGGCGGGCCACCCGGACGGGGTTGCGTACCGCGGCCGGGATGTTCTGCAGCACCGGCGACGGGTTCGGGTCGGCCTCGTGCGGGCGGACCTGCAGCTCACCCTCCCGCCACTCGGCCCGGAACACTCCCCAGTGCGCGCTGTGCGGGACCGCCGTCATTTCCTCATCATGCGGCACGCGCCGCGGCCGACCGCCGCCGATAGGGTCGGCCCATGGCACGGACGCCCCGGCGGCACGATCACGACGCGGGCGGCGACCGCGCCCTCCTCGACGCCAAGGCGGCGCTGCGCGAGGAGGTCTGGACCGCGCTGACCGAGGCGAAGGTCGCGCGCTTCCCCGGCGCCCGCAACCGGATCTCCAACTTCACCGGGGCGGAGAAGGCCGCCGAGCTCCTGCGCTCGCTGCCCGAGTGGGAGAAGGCGCGGGCGGTCAAGTCGAACCCGGACTCCGCGCAGCTCCCGGTCCGGCAGCGCGCCCTCGAGGACGGCAAGACGCTCTACATGGCGGTGCCGAAGCTCGCCGAGGAGGACCCGTTCTTCCTGCTCGACCCCGAGCACCTGGCCGACCCGCCCCGGCGCGCGGTGTCGATCAAGAACGCGACCCGCTCGGCCCGCCGGGTGGCCGTCGACGACCTGGACCCCGTCGACCTCGTCGTGACGGGCTGCGTCGCCGTCGGCGAGGACGGCGCCCGGCTGGGCAAGGGCGGCGGCTTCGCCGACCTGGAGTTCGCGCTGGCCGGCGCGGCGGGGCTGATCTCCGACCGGACGGTCGTGGTGACCACGGTGCACGAGCTGCAGGTCCGCCCGGCCGGGGTGATCCCGACGACGGCGCACGACATCCCGGTCGACCTCGTCGTCACCCCGGATCGCGTGATCGACTGCCGGCCGGCGCGGGGCGCGCGGCCGACCGGGGAAGTGCGGTGGGAGTCGCTCACCGACGAGAAGATCGCGGCGATCCCGCTGCTGGCGAAGCTACGGAACCAGGGGCTACGGAACCAGGGAGGTGCCTCGTGACCCGGATCGAGCTGGTCCAGGGGGACATCACGACCCAGGAGGTCGACGCCGTCGTCAACGCGGCGAACTCGGGGCTGCTCGGCGGTGGGGGCGTCGACGGCGCGATCCACCGCGCCGGCGGCCCCGCGATCCTCGCCGAGTGCCGGGAGCTGCGGGCCACGCGCTACCCGGACGGGCTGCCCACCGGCCAGGCGGTGGCCACCACGGCCGGGAACATGCCCGCGCGCTGGGTGATCCACACCGTCGGGCCCGTGTACGCGAAGCGGGAGGACCGCTCGCACCTGCTCGCCTCGGCGTACCGGGAGTCGCTGCGGGTGGCCGACGAGCTCGGCGCCCGGTCCGTCGCCTTCCCGGCGGTGTCGGCGGGGATCTACGGCTGGCCGCTCGCCGACGCCGCGCGGATCGCCGTGACCACCGTGCGCGAGGCCGACACGCAGGTCGAGCTGGCGCGGTTCGTGCTGTTCAGCGCGGAGATCCTGCGCGCGTTCGAGAAGGTGTGAGAGGAGTTCCATGATCACGATCGAGGGGGCGACACCGTCGGTGGACCCGCAGGCGTGGGTGGCGCCCGGCGCGGTGCTGGCCGGGCGCGTGCGGCTCGGGGCCGAGGCGAGCGTCTGGTACACGTGCGTGCTGCGCGGCGACATGGACTCGATCACGGTCGGCGCCCGCTCCAACATCCAGGACGGCACCGTCGTGCACGCCGACCCCGGGTTCCCGGTCAGCGTCGGCTCCGGGGTCAGCGTGGGCCATCGGGCCGTGCTGCACGGTTGCACGATCGCGGACGACGTGCTGATCGGCATGGGCGCCGTGGTGCTCAACGGCGCGCGGATCGGCTCCGGCACGATCGTCGCCGCGGGCGCGGTGATCACCCAGGGCGCGGAGATCCCGCCGAACTCGCTGGTCGCGGGCGTGCCGGGCAAGGTGCGCAAGGAGACGGGCGAGGACGAGCGCAAGGGCATCGCCCTCAACGCCGCCGCCTACGTGCACCTCGCGGGCGTCCATCGCGCGGCGACCTGACGCGGGTTCAGTCGAGGACCGACCACTCCCCCCGCACGACCCGCCCCGCGAGGGTGAGCAGGCCGACGGCGTGGTCGTGCAGGCGCTGCCCGGTCTCCTGCGGCGCCTTGCCCGCGCTCGCCCGCGCCCACGTCCCCTCGAGGACGATCCCGAGCTTGAACCCGGCGAGCGCGGTGTACCAGTCGACGTGCACCGGCTCCCGGCCCCCGGCGTCGGCGTAGGCCGCGACCAGCTCCTTGCGTGTGGGCAGCCCGCCGAGTCGGGCGAGCGGCCCGCCGATGTCCGTCGCCGTCGGCTCCTGCGGCCAGGTCACCATCAGCCAGCCCAGGTCCAGCAGCGGGTCGCCGACCGTGCACATCTCCCAGTCGACGATCGCCGCCACCTCGGGCTCGGTGCGCGCGAGCATCACGTTGTTGAGGTGGAAGTCGCCGTGCATCACGCCGGGCGGGGCGTCCGGCGGGCGCTGCTCCTCCAGCCACCGCGCGACCAGCTCGACGTCGGGCAGCCCGCCCGGCTCCCAGTCCGGGAACTCGCGGTAGCCCTCGAGGTGGCGCAGCCACTGCGGCACCTGCTTCGCCAGGAAGCTGCCGGGCTTGCGCAGCACGTCGAGCCCCTGCGCGGCGGGGTCGAGCGCCCCGAGCCGGGACAACGCCCTGGCCATGGCCAGGCCCTGCCCGTGCCGCAGCTCCGGGTCCGCCCGCTGCTCGGGCGTGACCTCCTCGCCAGGGTTGACGCCGTCGATCAGCTCCATCAGGTAGAAGACGACGCCGAGCACCGAGGTGTCCTCGCAGCCGGCGATCAGCCGGGGATGCGGGACGTCGGTTCCGGCGAGGCCGCGCAGCACGGTGATCTCCCGCGCGATGGTGCGGTCGCTCGTCGGGCGCGGGTGTTCGGGCGGGCGGCGCAGCACGACGGGGCGGCCGTCGAGCTCGATCCGCAGCACGACGTTCTGGGTCCCGCCGGCCAGCGGCGTGACCTCCCCGATCGTCCCCTCGACGCCCTGGGTGCGCAGCCAGCCGGCCAACGCGTCGAGGTCGACGGTGTCGACGGCGCTCATCGGCCGCTCCGCTCGGCCCGCAGCCGCCGGGTCTCCTCGGAGGTCCGGGCGCTGAGCAGCCCGGCGGCGGAGTCGACGAGCTGGCTCACGAACAGCCGGTGGTCCCGGCGGCCGGGGGCCCGGGCCCGCTGGGCCAGCTCGACGTCGACGAACCGGATCACGTGGAAGCGCCGGTGCAGCACCACGGCGTCGGGATCGAGCAGGGGCTCCAGCAGCGCCCGCCAGCGCAGGATGCTGCCGCCCTCGACGTCGTAGCCCAGCGGTTCGGTCTGCGGCTCGGGCCGGGTGAGCAGGTCCGCGACGGTGCGCAGGTAGCCGGCGCCGCTCGCGCCCTGGTCGAGCTTCACGGCGCTCGGCCGGACCAGGGCGCCCGCGAGCGCGGCGATCCGGGCCTCGGCGTCGCCGGCGGTGCCCGCGGCGAGGGCGGCCTCGTACTCGTCGAGCAGGGCGTGGCGGGCCGACTCGATCTCGGGGCGGTGCCGGTCGATCAGCGCCTTGAGCAGGCCGTCCCGGTCGGTGAACCAGTACTGCGCGGCGATGACGTTGCGCGCCCCGGCCGCCCGGCCGATCTCGCGCAGCGACACCGACTCGCTGCCCCGCTCGGCGAAGAGCGCCTCGGCGGCGTCGAGCAGCCGGGAGCGCGTGTCGCCCCTGCCGTCCGTCCTGGTGTCGGTGTCGGTCATGCCGGGGCCCAGGCCATGCCGCCGTCGACCTTGAGGATCGCCCCGGTGGTGAAGCTGGAGTCGGGGCTGGTGAGGTACCGCACGGCACCGACGATCTCGTCCGCCTCGCCGATCCGGCCGAGTGCGGCCGTCTCCCCCTTGGCGAACATCTCCTCGTCCCACGCCTTGCTGATGTCCGTGCGGAACATGCCGGGCATCACGCCGTTGACCCGCACCGTCGGGCCGAAGGCGCGGGCCAGGCCGAGCGTCATCGCGTTGAGCGCGGCCTTCGCGGTGGCGTAGGGCAGCTCGCCGGGCTGCGGCTGGACGGCGGCGATGCTGCTGACGTTGACGATCTGCCCGCCCTCGCCCTTCTGCATCGCCTCGCCCGCGCGCACGGCGAGCCGGAACGGACCCTTGAGGTTCACGCCGATCACCTTGTCGAACAGGTCCTCGCCCACCTCGCCCAAGGAGGGGTAGAGCGGCGACATGCCGGCGTTGTTCACCAGGACGTCGATCCGGCCGAACTCGTCGAGCACGCGGTCCATCAGGGCGTCGCAGTCCGCCCAGCGGCCGACGTGACAGGCGATCCCGAGGGCCTGCACCCCGAACTCCTCGCGGAGCTCGGCGGCGAGGGCCTCGCAGGCCTCCGCCTTCCGGCTGGCCACGACCACCCGGTGGCCGCGGCGCGCGAGATCCCGGCAGATCTCGCGCCCCATGCCCCGGCTGCCCCCGGTCACGACAGCAACCTTGCTGTCCATCGGCGTCCTCCGTTCATGCGCCTGCATCACCGAACGGGAAGCCTAGCCGGTGATCAGCGCGTGGAACCCCGTTCGCGCCATTCCTCGTCCTCGCGGTCGGCCTGCTCGGTCCGCTCGCGCGCGATCTCGAGCGCCCGGGCGGCCGTCTCCTTGTCCGGGTACGGGCCGAGGCGGTCGGCGGCCCGGCAGCCCTCCGGGCCTTCCACGGTGTGGTGCTTGAGGCAGAAGAACCACTGCTGCTCGCTCATGGGTGTGAGCCTGGCAGGTCACGGACGTTGACGCTCGTACATGCCTTGCCAGTTATATAACCGTGGCGGTACGTTGCTCCCGTGCTGCCGTTCGCCGTCCTCGCCGAGCCCACCCGGCGCCGGATCCTCGACCTGCTGCGGGAGCGCCCGCGCCTGGTCGGCGAGATCGGTGCCGAGCTGGGTCTGAGCCAGCCGGGCACGTCCAAGCACCTGCGGGTGCTGCGGGAGGCCGGGCTGGTCGAGGTGCAGCCCGACGCGCAACGGCGCCGGTACGCCCTGCGGGCCGCGCCGCTCGCCGAGCTCGACGCGTGGCTCGCCCCCTACCGCCGCTTCTGGAACCGCCGGTTCGACGCCCTCGAACGGGAGCTCGACCGCATGCCCGACTCCGCACCCGAGGAGAGCCCGTGACCCCCGACAGCCTCACTCTGCGCGACGGCCGCACCGTCCTCCGCCTGGAGCGACCGCTCCCCCACCCGCCGGAGAAGGTGTGGCGGGCGCTGACCACGCCGGAGCACCTTGCGCAGTGGTTCCCGTCGACCGTGCGGCTCGACCTGCGGCAGGGCGGCGAGATCGTGTTCGACGACGGCGACACCCGCGGCGTCGTCACCGACCTGGACCCGCCGCGGCTGTTCGCCTTCAGCTGGGGCGACACCGACCACCTGCGCTGGGAGGTCCGCCCGGCCGACGGCGGGTCGCTGCTGGTCCTGCACCACGCCTTCACCGACCACTACGGCGCCGCCAGCTTCGCGACGGGCTGGTCGGCCTGCGTCGAGGGGCTGTCGCAGGTGCTGGCCGGGGAGGATCCGGCGCCGACGGTCGACATGACGGCGCGGCACGAGGACTACGTCCGGGAGTTCACCCTCGACGAGCCGGTGATCGACGGCGACGCGGTCCGGGTCGAGCGGCAGCTCACCGCCCCGGCCGACGCCGCACGTCCACTGCTGCAGCCGGCCCTCCTCGCCGGCGGGACCGTGCACTGGGAGCTGGTCGAGGGCACGGGCCACGGCGCCCGGCTCGTCGCGGTCGCCACCGGCCCGTTCGACGTCCCGGTCGCGGACGCCGCCGCAGCACTGCGCGCGAGGGTGCAGGAGATCGCCACGACACTGTCCGCCACCCCTCTCCGACGCTGAGCGAACGGCACTCTCGCTCACTCGATGTGCGTGAACGGGCCGCTCGCTCATGCCTCCGAGTGCGTCATTCGTGATAGTGAGCGTTGCTAACAGCTCTGAGTGCGAGCTATCGTGGAGCCGTGATCGCACCCACCACCACCTCCGACGACGTCCTCCGCGTCGTCGTGGGGATGCGGCGTGTGCTCCGACGGCGGCTGCGCGCCCGGTTCGGACAGCCGCCGTTGCGCGGAGCCCAGGCGGAGCTCCTGCAGCAGGTCGACGCCGAGCCCGGGATCGGCGTGGCCGCCGCCGCGCGCGCCCTCTACCTCGCCGGCAACTCGGTGAGCACGCTCGTGAACCAGCTCGTCGACGACAAGCTGCTCCGCCGCGAGCCCGACCCCGCCGACCGCCGCGCCGTCCGGCTCTTCCTCACGCCCGCGGCCGTCGAGCGCCTGGCCCTGCGCCGCGCCGCGCGCCGCGAGCTCCTCGACGACGCGCTCGCGCGGCTCGACGCCGGCGATCGGGCCGCGATCACCGCCGCGCTCCCGGCCCTGGAGCACCTCCTCGCCACCCTCGAGGACCGATCCGATCCGGAGGCCCCGTGACCAGCCCGGCGACGAGCTCCGATCCCCCCGCCGTCCGCTGCACCGGGCTGCGCCAGGCCTTCGGCGACACCGTCGCGGTCGACGGCCTCGACCTCGAGGTCCACCGCGGCGAGGTCTTCGGCCTGCTCGGCCCCAACGGCGCCGGCAAGACCACCACGATCCGGTCGATCACCACCCTCCTGCCCGCCCCGCCCGGCGCGGTCACCGTGCTGGGCCGCGACGTCGCGCGGCAGAAGACCCAGGTCCGACGGCTGATCGGGTACGTCCCGCAGCAGCTGTCCGCGGACGGCACGCTCACCGGGCGGGAGAACGTCATACTGTTCGCCCGGCTGTTCGACGTCCCGCGCCGCGCGCGGAAGGCCCAGGTCGAGGGCGTGCTCGAGGCGATGGACCTGGTCGAGGCCGCGGACCGGCCCGTCAAGACCTACTCCGGCGGCATGGTGCGCCGGCTCGAGCTGGCACAGGCGCTGGTCAGCGCCCCGCAGCTGCTGGTGCTCGACGAGCCGACGGTCGGCCTGGACCCCGTCGCGCGCGACGGCGTGTGGGAGCGGATCGCCCGCACCCGCGCCGAGACCGGGATGACGGTGCTGGTCACCACGCACGCCATGCAGGAGGCCGACGAGCACTGCGAGCGGATCGCGCTGATGCACCGCGGCCGCGTCCGCGCGCTCGGCACGCCCGGGGAGCTGAAGAGCGCGATCGGGCCGGACGCGACGCTCGACGACGTCTTCCGCCACCACACCGGCGACACCCTGACGGACGACAAGGGAGGGATCCGCGATGTCCGCGCCGCTCGCCGCACCGCCGGCCGCCTGGGCTGAGGCCGAGCCGGGTCCGGTCGCGCTCGTCCGGACCGCGGTCTCGCGCGTCGCCACGATGTGCCTGGTGGAGCTGCAGAAGCTCCGCCACGACCGGACCGAGCTGGTCACCCGCGCCGTGCAGCCGGCGCTGTGGCTGCTCGTCTTCGGCCAGGTCTTCACCAACATCCACGCGATCCCGACCGGGAACACGCCCTACCTGGACTTCCTCGCCCCGGGGATCCTCGCCCAGTCCGCGCTGTTCATCGCGATCTTCTACGGCATCCAGATCATCTGGGAACGCGACGCCGGCGTGCTGGCCAAGCTGCTGGTCACGCCGACGCCGCGGGTCGCCCTCGTCGCGGCCAAGGCATTCGCGGCCGGGGTACGCGCGGTGGCGCAGGCCGTGGTCGTGCTGCTGCTGGCGCTGGTCCTCGGCGTGTCCCTGACCGCGAACCCGCTGAAGCTGCTGGGCGTGGTCGTGGCGCTGATGCTCGGCTCGGCGTTCTTCTGCTGCCTGTCGATCACGATCGCCGGGCTGGTGCTGTCCCGGGACCGGCTGATGGGCATCGGGCAGGCGATCACGATGCCCCTGTTCTTCGCGTCGAACGCGCTCTACCCCGTGGAGCTGATGCCGACGTGGCTGCAGTGGGTCAACCACGTCAACCCGCTGTCCTACGAGGTGGAGGCACTGCGCGGGCTGCTGATCGGGACGCCGGCGCGGCTGAGCCTCTGCTTCGGCGTGCTCGTCCTCGCCGCCACCGTGATGATCACGGTCGCCAGCGCCCTGCTCCCCCGCCTCACGCGCTGACGCGCCCGTGCGCGGTAAGTGGTGCTCCAGCACCACTTACCGCGCACAGCAGATCCGCACCACTACCGTGGCGACCTGCTCGGCGACCACGTCGGCCGGGGCCAGCCGGAGCACGATGTGGCTCACCGTGAGGCGTGCGGCGGTCTCGGCGGCCAGCCCGACGGCGTCGGGATCGAGCTCGGGCCAGCGGCGCCGCAGGTAGCCGGCAGCCCGCTCGCGCGCGGCCACCACGATCGGCTCGCTGTCCGTGCCGAACAGCTCCGGCGTGCCCTCCTCGCCGGTCAGCAACGTCTTGAGCAGCGGGTTGTCCTCGGCCCGCGCCAGGGCCCCGCGCACCGCCGCTACCCAGGCCGCGTGCAGGTCGGCCTCGCCGGCCAGGGCCTGCTCGATCTCGTCGAGGAAGCGCTCGGTCGAGCGCAGGACCAGCGCCGACGCGACGCCGCGGCGGTCGCCGAACTCGTTGTAGAGGGTCTGCCGGCTCACGCCGACGCGCGTGGCCAGGTCGCGCATCGAGAAGGCCCGGAACCCCCGGTCGACGACGAGCTCCTCGGCCACGTCGAGCGCGTCGCCGCGCAGTCCGGCGCGCGCCCGCTGGGCCATCGACCTCGGTTCCATCGCGTCAGCCTGGACGTCGACGACGGATTCGTCAATCGTGTGGACACAATCGGTCACAGTGTCTAACGTCGGCACGGTAGCCGAGGTCGAGGGAGACTCACGTGACGGTGATCGAGCAGGTGCAGCAGGTCGGTGCGGGACTGGGGTCGCTCCCCCGGCGCGCTCGCGAGCGGTTCTCCTCCGTGCTGACCCTGCCCCTGCCCGAGCAGGTCGACCGCGCCCTGCTCGAGCGCTCCGGCGGCGGCGTCGGCACCCCGTTCGCCCCCGCGCCCGAGGGGCTGCGCCCGGTGCCCGGCGACGAGGGCCTACCCCTGCTCGGGCACGCGCTCGGCTACGTCCGCTTCGGCACCGACCTCAACCGCCGCCGCAGCGGCCACTACGGCCCGGTCTGGTGGATGCGCACCCCGAACGGCCGCGCGATCGTCGTAGGCGGGGCGGCGGCGACCCGCGAGGTGCTGACCAACCGGGACAAGGCCTTCTCGCAGGAGGGCTGGCGGGTCCTGGTCGACCGGTTCTTCCACCGCGGGCTCATGCTCATGGACTTCGACGAGCACCGCGCCCACCGGCGGATCATGCAGGAGGCGTTCACCGCCGACCGCATCAAGGCCTACGTCGACGAGGCCGTGCCCGTGATCCGGGACGTCGTGCCGAACTGGGAGAACTCGCTGCGGCTCTACCCCACGCTCAAGAGCATGACCCTCGACATCGCCACCCGGGTGTTCATGGACGCGCGCAGCGGTCCGGAGGCCGACGAGATCAACCGCGCCTTCGTCGCGTGCGTGCGGGCGGCCAACTCCTTCGTCCGGTACCCGATCCCGGGGACGCGCTGGCAGAAGGGCCTACACGGCCGGGCCGTGCTCGAGAAGTGGTTCCGCGACGCCCTGCCGACCAAGCGCGCCGGGACCGGCGACGACCTGTTCACCGCTCTCTGCCACGCCGTGACACCGGAGGGCGAGCGGTTCTCCGACGACGACGTCGTCAACCACATGATCTTCCTGATGATGGCCGCGCACGACACGTCGACCATCGCCACGGCGTCGGCCGCCTACCACCTGGCCCGCAACCCGGAGTGGCAGGAGAAGGCCCGCGACGAGTCGCTCGCGCTGGGCGACACGCCGCCGGACGTGGCCGCGCTCAAGTCGCTGACCACGCTGGACCTCGTGATCAAGGAGGCGCTCCGGATGGACGCCCCGGTCCCGGTCGTGATGCGTACGGCGGTCAAGGACACCGCGGTCGCCGGCTACCACGTCCCGAAGGGGACCCGGGTCGTCGTCGCGCAGGGGGTCAACCACTACGACCCCGAGTGCTGGACCGACCCGGAGACCTTCGACCCGGACCGGTTCTCCGAGGCGCGCCGCGAGGACCGGTCGGACCGCGACGCGTGGATCCCGTTCGGCGGCGGTGTGCACAAGTGCATCGGCCTGCACTTCGGCACGTACGAGGTCACCGCGATCCTGCACGAGATGCTGCGGACCTACCGCTGGGAGATCGAGCCCGGCTACACGCTGCGCTGGGACAACACCTCGCTGCCCGTCCCCGTCGGCGGCATCCCGATGCGGCTGCACCGGCTGTGACGCGGCGCCGCCGCTCGTGCGCGCTCACGGGTAGGCGCCGGCCCGCTTGACCGTCCGCATGATCGGACCGGTCTCCACGTCGCCGATGTTCGGCAGCGCCCCGACCCGCTCGGTCAGGTAGCGGAAGAGGTCGGCCTCGTCCCGGCAGACCACGGACACCGTGAGGTTGGCCCGGCCGGTGGTCGCCGCGCAGAACGCGACCTCCGGGTGCGCCGCGATCGCCCGGCCCGCCTCCGGCAGGTGCGCGGGCGGCACGGTGAGCCACATCCGGGTGTGGGCGTGGAAGCCGAGCAGCCGGTCGTCGACGTCGAAGTCGAAGAACAGCAGGCCGGCGGCCCGCAGCGCCTCGATCCGGCGCGCGACCGTCGACTCCGACCAGCCGGTGGCCGCGGCCAGCTCGGCGTAGGGCGCGCGCCCGTCTCGGTTGAGCACCCGCAGCAGGGGCCGGTCCGCGTCCGCGATCCCGGCGGCGGGGTTCGTGCGGAACACCGGGCGCAGCGCGGCGATCTCGTCCGGGGTCAGCACGTCGACGGCGTGGAAGACGTCCGGCCCGCCCCCGAAGACGTGCAGGATGCTGTGCGCGGTCACCGACTGGATCTGGGCGGTGCGCTGCAGTCGCTGCAGGATCAGCTCGTCGCGCTCCTCGGCCGACCACGCCTGCACGCTGGCGCTGATCTCGGTGCCCCCGGAGAGCAGCTGCACCCAGCGGGTGTCCTCGCGGCGGGCGAGCGCGTGCGCCACGTCCTCGGCGCTCCCCGGCCGGCACCGCATCCGGATGATCCACTGCGCGCCCCCGAGCCCCGCCCCGCCGACGGCGCCGACGAGCCGCACCCGGTCCGCCTCCCGCATCCGGGCCCAGCGCCGGGCGACCGTCCGGTCCGACACCCCGAGGACCTCGCCGACGCGGGCGAACGCGGCCCGGCCGTCGATGTTCAACGCGTGCATGATCCGGCGGTCCAGGTCGTCGATTTCGGGCGTCACCCGGGCCTCCCGTGTCGGAACTCCGCATCATCGCAGATCTGAGTGCGATTCCGAGCGTGCGGGCCGGATCCTCGTCGCATGCGCTCTCGGTGGTGGCCGCTCGTGGCCATCTGTCTCGGTTCCTTCATGCTGCTGCTCGACGTCACGATCGTGACGGTCGCGCTGCCCGACATGGCAGCGGACCTGCAGGCGTCGTTCACCAGCCTGCAGTGGGTCCTCGACGTCTACGCCCTCGTGCTCGCCGCGCTGCTGCTCGGCGCGGGGTCGGTGGCCGACATCGTCGGCCGGCGGCGCGCCTACGTCGCCGGCCTGGCCCTGTTCGCCCTCGGCTCGCTGGCCTGCGGGCTCGCGCCCACGCGCCCGTGCTGATCACGGCCCGGGGCCTGCAGGGCATCGGCGGCGCGCTCATGTTCGCGACGACCACGGCCATGCTCAACGCGACCTACTCCGGCCGCGACCGTGGCGTCGCGTTCGGGGTGTGGGGCGCGACGAACGGGGCCGGCTCCGCGCTGGGCCCGCTGGTCGGCGGGCTGCTCACCGAGCACGCCGGCTGGCGCTGGATCTTCCTGGTCAACCTGCCGGTGACGGTCCTGACGATCGCGCTGACGCTCGCCGTGTGCGCCGAGACCCGGCGCCCCGGCGTCCGGCTCGACGTGCCCAGCCTCCTCGCCTTCACCGTCGTCGCCGGCGCGCTCACCTACGGCCTGATCCGGGCGGGCGACGACGGCTGGACCGCGCCCGGGACCGTCGCCCTCCTCGTGCTGGTCGCGGTCGCCCTGGCGGTGTTCCTCGTCATCGAGCGCAAGGTCGAGCACCCGCTGCTGGACCTGCGGCTCTTCCGGTCCGCCTCCTTCTCGGCGACGATCACCGCCGGGCTGGTGCTCATGGCCGCGGCCTTCGCGATCCTCGCCTACACCTCGGTCTGGCTGCAGGGCGTGCTCGGGCTGTCCCCGATCGCCGCGGGCGTGGCGCTGCTGCCGATGGCGGTCTGTTCCTTCCTGGTCTCGGCGGTCGCGGGCCGGGCGCTGCAGGGCGCCTCCCCGCGCTGGACGGTCGGGATCGGCCTGGTGCTGATCGGCCTGGGATCCGGCCTGCAGTCGGTGGTGGGCGCGGACTCCGGGGCGCTCGGGCTGTTGCCCGGGCTCGCCGTCGTCGGGATCGGGGTGGGGCTCGCGATCCCCACGCTCACCGCGGCCGCGATGTCGGCCGCACCGCCGCAGCTCGGCGGGATGGTCGCCGGGACGCTGAACACCGCGCGGCAGCTGGGGTACGCCCTCGGCGTCGCCGTGCTCGGGCTGGTCTTCCGGGACACCGTCGAGGGGCACGTCTCCGACCCGGGGCTGGTCGAGGCCGTCGCCGCGGGGCAGGCGCTGCGGGTCGACGAGGTCCGCGAGGCAGTCGCCGCGGGGCTGCACGCCGGGTACCTCGTCGCCGGGGCGGCCGGGGTGGTCGGCGGGCTGCTGGTGCTCTGGCTCGTCCGCCCCGCGGCCCGCGCCCACGCGCCCGAGGCGGCGGTCCCGGCGAGGGCGTGACCGCAGTATGGATCCATGACGCACCGAGTCTCCGGTCCCCGAGGCGTGATGGATCCATACTGCGCCAGGCAGCGCTCCCCCGAGGCGTTGTGGATCCGTGGTGCGAACGGGATCAGTAGCCTCCTGCGCATGAGTGAGGGCCGGGAGGAGCGCGCGGCCGGCGCGGCGGAGACGGGTGCGGGGCTGGCGGGCTCGCCGTTCCGCGTGGATCGGGACCGGATCGCCGCGTCGCCCTTCTTCGCCCGCCTCGCCGGCGTCACGCAGGTGGTGAGCCCCAACGGGGCCGGGCTGCTGCTGCACAACCGGCTCACGCACTCGTTGCAGGTCGCGCAGGTCGCCCGGGCGATCGCCGAGCGGCTGGGCGAGGAGTCCGGACCGGTGGTCGACAAGCTCGGCGGCTGCGACCCGGACGTCGTCGAGGCCGCCGCGCTGGCCCACGATCTCGGCCACCCGCCCTTCGGGCACCTCGGCGAGCAGGTGCTCGACCGGCTCGCCCGCGAGCGGCTCGGCCTCACCGACGGCTTCGAGGGCAACGCGCAGAGCTTCCGGATCGTCACCACGATCGACCTGCACGGCCCCGGGCGCACCGGTCTCGGCCTGACGGCGGCGGTGCGCGCCGCCGTCCTCAAGTACCCGTGGGCGCGCCGCGGCCACCCGGACCCGCACCCGAGCGAGGCCGAGCTGCCGCCCCGCGGCGGCGGCCCGCTGCCGGGTGTGCCCGACTCCGGCTCGGCCAAGTTCTCCGCCTACGTGACCGAGCTCGGCGAGCTGCGGGCGGCGCGGGCACCGTTCCCGGTGACGCCGTGGCAGCAGACGGTCGAGGCCGCGGTGATGGACATGGCTGACGACATCGCCTACGCCATCCACGACGTCGAGGACTTCCACCGGGTCGGCGTGCTCCAGCAGGCCGGGGTGGCCTCCGAGCTGCGCGGCTGGGAGCGGTCGGCCGAGCCCGGCCCGACCGCCGGGCCCGGTGCCGCGCTGGAGCGCCTGCGCCGCCGGCTCGCCGAGCGCGACGACTGGGTCTACTCCGACGACGCCTTCGCCGCCGCCGTGTCGCGGGTGCGGGCGGAGCTGGTCGACGGCCTGCTCGCCGTGCCCTTCGACGGGTCCATGGCCGCCGAGCGGGCCGTCGCCGAGTTCTCCGCGCGCTGGACCTCGCGGCTGGTCGGTGGCATCCGGGTGCTCGAGGAGCCGCCGGTCCGCGCGGCGCACGTGGCGCTCGGCGAGGCGCAGTGGCACGAGGTGGCGGTGCTGAAGTTCGTGCACCAGCAGTTCGTCCTGCGCCGCGCCGACCTGGCCTCGCACCAGCGCGGCCAGGCCACCGTCGTCACCGGGCTGGTCGGGGCGCTGCACGACTGGCTGGCCGACGGCCGGGCGGGCGGGGCTGTCAGCGCTGCGCCCGGCCTCCCGCCGCGCCTGCACGACCTCGTCGAGCTGGCCCGCGGCGAGTACGCCGCGCTCGCGGAGGAGGGCGTGGTGAAGGCGGCGCAGGTCGGCGACCTCGCCCGCGGCCGGGCGGTGATCGACTACGTCGCCTCGCTGACGGACGCGCAGGCGGGCGCGCTGCTCGACGTCCTCACCGGCCGCTCCGCCCGGCTCTGGACCGACGCCATGGCCCTCTGACCCCGCCGGGGTCCGCGAGTCGGCACTTCTGAACCCGCGAGTCGGCAGTTCAGGACCCGCGAGTCGGCAGGTTCGGGCGTCCGAGTCGCACATCCCGGTCGACGTCAGAGGGTGAACGCCCCGCCGACGTACCTGCGCCCCGCCTCGTCCTTCGCCGGATCACCGGGCCCGGTCCGGTCGGCGAACACCTCGGCGTCGTCCTGCGGCACGTACCCGATCGCGGCGCCGCCGTCGAGCGACCAGACCCGGCGGGTGTTGGCCGAGACGCCCCAGACGACCCGGAAGCCCGGCGACGGCGTCGCGAGGGCCGCCTCGACAAGGCGGGCGCAGTCGTCCGGCGAGAGCCAGGTGGAGAGTCCGCGCAGGTCGTGGGGCTCGTCGGCGCAGGTGCCGATCCGCAGGCAGACGACGTCGAGCCCGTGCCGGTCGTGGTACAGGCTGCCGAGCGCCTCGCCGAGCACCTTGCTCACGCCGTAGAAGGTGTCGGGGCGGGGGCTGAGATGATCGGGCATCTCGAGGTCCGGGTCGTGCGGCTGGTGCGCGAACCCGACGGCGTGGTTGCTCGACGCGTAGACCACCCGCCGGACCCCGGCCCGTCGCGCCGCCTCGAAGACGGCGTACGTGCCCTCGATGTTCGCGTCCCGGATCGACGCCCAGTCCGCCTCGCCGGAGATCCCGCCGAGGTGCACGACGGCGTCGACGCCCTCGCAGGCGGCCACCATCGCGGCCAGGTCGGCGACGTCGGCGGTGATCGCACCGGGCTCGTCGACCGGCACGCGGTCGAGCAGCCGTAACTCGCGGCCGGGGCGCGGCATCCGCGCCCGGAGCATCCGCCCGATCCGTCCGGCGGCTCCCGTGATCAGTACTCGCTGCACGCCGTGATCCTGCCCTCGCGCGGGAGGGGTCGCGCAGGGCAGGGTGGGCGGCATGGGTGAGCTCGTCGCCGGCGTCGACTCGTCGACGCAGTCCTGCAAGGTCGTCGTCCGCGACGCGGAGTCCGGGGAGCTGGTCCGCTCCGGCCGGGCTGCGCACCCCGACGGGACCGAGATCGAGCCGAAGCACTGGTGGGCGGCCCTTCAGCAGGCCCTCGACGAGGCCGGCGGGCTCGCGGACGTCGCGGCCGTGAGCGTCGCCGGGCAGCAGCACGGGATGGTGTGCCTCGACGAGACCGGCGAGGTCGTCCGGCCCGCCCTGCTGTGGAACGACACCCGCTCGGCTCCCGCCGCCGCCGCGCTCGTCGAGGAGCTGGGCGCGCAGGCGTGGGCCGACGCGACCGGCACCGTCCCCGTCGCCTCGATCACCGTGACCAAGCTGCGCTGGCTCGCCGAGCACGAGCCCGCGAACGCCGCCCGCACCGCCGCCGTCTGTCTCCCGCACGACTGGCTGACCTGGCAGCTCGCCGGAGGCGGAGCCGACCATCGGCGCGGCGCTCCGGGTCTCGACGCGCTGGTCACCGACCGGTCCGACGCCTCCGGCACCGGCTACTTCGACGCCTCCTCCGGCGAGTACCGCCGCGACCTGCTGCGGCTCGGCCTCGGCCGCGACGACGTCGTCCTCCCCCGGGTGCTCGGCCCCACCGAGTCGGTCGAGGGCCCGGGGTTCCGGCTCGGCCCCGGCGCCGGGGACAACGCGGGGGCCGCGCTCGGGCTCGGGGCCGGCGACGACGTCGTGGTCTCGCTGGGCACCTCCGGCGTGGTCTCGGCCCGCGGCGACCGGCAGGGCACGGACCCGACCGGCACGATCGCCGGGTTCGCCGACGCCACCGGCGCCTTCCTGCCGCTGGTGGTCACGCTCAACGCCGCCCGGGTGATCGACGCGGCGGCCCGCCTCCTCGGCGTCGACCACGCCGAGCTCTCCCGGCTCGCCCTCTCCGCCCCGCCGGGCGCCGAGGGCCTCACGCTCGTGCCGTATCTGGAGGGTGAGCGCACGCCCAACCTGCCGGACTCCACCGGCGCGATCCACGGCATGACGCTGGCCAACGCCACGCCCGCCAACCTGGCCCGCGCCGCGATCGAGGGGATGCTGTCCGGGCAGAAGGCGGGGGTCGACGCGCTGGCCGCGGTCGGCGTGCACGCGCACGAGATCATGCTGATCGGCGGCGCGGCCCGCTCCGAGGCGGTGCGACGCATCGCCCCGACGGTCTTCGGCGTGCCGGTCGTGGTGCCGGAACCCGGCGAGTACGTGGCCGACGGCGCCGCCCGCCAGGCCGCCTGGGTGCTCTCCGGCGGCGCCGAGCCCCCGTCCTGGGCGGGCGGGACCTCGGAGCGCTACGAGGGCGACCTCACCGACGGGCTGGCGGAGCGCTACCGCGAGGCGGCGGAGAAGTACCTCCCCCGTCGACCATGATCCACATCCCGGCAGCGGAACCGCCGATTTCCGAGGCTTCTCCTGCCCGGACGTGGATCACGAGCGCTACAGCAGGGTGAGCACCGGGTCGTCGCGGTGGATGCGCGTGACGTCGACCGCGCCCGCCGGGTCCTCCCCCGCCTGCGTGCGGTCGGCCACCCGGACGTACTCGCGGCCGCGGTTGGCCGTGTTGCGCAACCGGATGATGTTCGGGAAGCGGCCGACCGCCTTCATGTCCCCCACCCCTGTCAGGAAGATGAGCTGCACGCCGTTGGCGGCGGCGACCTTGCGCTGCAGGTCCAGGAAGACCACGTAGTTGGCCTTGCCCAACGGGTTGTCGAGCGGCAGCGCGCCCAGCCCCGGCAGGTCCCGCCCGCGGCTGGTGGCGCGCAGCTTCGCGACCATGCAGAACAGCAGCAGCGAGATGGTGACCTTCTCGCCGCCGGACCACTTCCGCATCCGCTCCACCGGCACCCGCTCCAGGGCGAGCGCGGTCGAGGGCTTGAGCACCCGCGCCTTCCAGTTCCCGTCGCCGACCACCGCGTTCGTGGCCTGCCACAGCAGCTCCTGGCCGCGCGGCACCTCCGCGCCCCGCGAGGTCAGCAGGTCGACGAGCCGGGCGCACCGGTCCCGGACCACGACGTCGGCGGTCTCGACGGCCGACCGCGGCCCGACGTCGAGGAACCGGTGCCCGGCCCACGCCCCGAGGTTCTCCGGCAGCTCCGACAGCGACTGCGCGCGGGCGAGCGACTTGAGCGCCTGGCGCACCATGCCGGTCATCGCCGTGACGACGACCGACTTGTGCTCCTCGAGCTCCTCCAGCCGGCTGCGCAGGTTGGCGGCGTAGGTCTCCAGCTCGCCGGCGAGGCCGTCGGCCTCCGGGCCGAGCTCGCCGGCCACGTCCGAGACGCGGAACCGGTCCCGCACCGCCGGCTTGACCGCGGAGAACCGATCCGCCGCGGACCACAGGACGATCTCGCGGGCGACCTTCTCGACGGCGCCGCGGCCGCGGCGGACCGCGGCCCCCGCGGCGTCGAGACGGTCGCGGACGGCGGTCACCTCGGCGGTGGCCTCGTCGACCGAGATCGCGCCCTCCGGGAGCACGTCGCCAGGAGCGGCGGTGTCGGTGCCGTCCTCGGCGGGCGGCTCGACGCCCAGCAGCTGCCCCTGATGGCCCAGCTCCGACGCCCGCTCCCGCGCCTCGGCCCGCAGCCCGCCGGCCTTCTCGTGCTCGGTCCTGGCACGCTCGGTGGCGGCCCGGTGCGCGGCGTGCTCCTCCGCGGCCTCGGCCGCCAGGGCGAGCGCGCCGGCGGCGTCGGCGGGGGGATCGGGCAGGTCGACGACGGCGGGGTGCCGGGCCAGCTCGGCCTCGGCCAGGCCGACGGCGGACCGGGCGGAACCCACGGTCTCGTCCGCGGCCTGCGCGGCCTCCTCGGCCCGTGCGACGGCGGCGGCGCGCGCCTCCGCGTCGACGGCCTCCGGCCCGTCGGCCAGCGCGGTCGCGGCCGCGTGCACGGCGGCGGGCAGGGCGGCCACCTGCTGGGCCGGGACGTCGACGGCCCGCCGTGCCTCGACGACCGCCGCGACCAGCGCGGAGTCGGAGACCTCCCGCGCGTAGGCGCGCTCGGCGCTCTCCCAGGCCCGCTGCGCCTCGGCCACCGGGGGCGCGTCGGCGGTCTCCAGGTCGCCGGCCGGCACGTCGAGACCGTCTCGGGCCTCGCGCAAGGCGGCGGTGCTGCGCCGGAG
>NZ_JBEZDN010000069.1:0-42347 GCF_040648315.1 Pseudonocardia sp. NPDC049154 | reverse complement strand
GAGCCCGAAGATCCCGAAGCCGGCCTCCTTGAGCTGGGCGAGCCCCTCCTCGGCGGTCGCCGAGCGGAGCACCGGCGCGGAGAACGCCACCCCCGCCGAGGCCTTGATCACCAGCGGGTCGATGGCGGGCACGCCCCGCCGGGGGAGGAGAACGCCGTCGAGACCCGCGCCCGTGGCCGTCCGGAGGATCATCCCGACGTTCGACGGGTTGGTGACCCGGTCGAGCACGAGCACCGACGCCGGGCGCCGGGAGCCGAGGTCGCGCAGGAACACCGGCACCGGCGCCATCCGCGGGGCGACGACGTCCGCCAGCACACCCTGGTCGTGCCGCCCGTTTCCCGCCAGCACCTTCACCCGGTGCGCACTCGCCCGCTGCACCGGCACGCCGCGGCGGCGGGCGGCGTCGGTGATGGCGCGCACCGAGTCGCCCCGCGTGCCTTCCGCGATGATCACCTTGTCGACGGCCAGCGAGTCGTCGTCGAGCGCCTCGAGGACGGGCTTGCGGCCGTAGACCGTGATGAAGGAGTCCTTCGGCGAGACCGGCGTTGCCACCCGTGCAGGGTCGCACGCGCACGTAGGATCACGACCATGCCGCCCCGGCTCTCCGCGCTCGACGCGTCGTTCCTGTACCTGGAGCAGGCGACCACGCCGATGCACGTGGGCGGCGTCGCCATCTTCAAGCGCGCCGGCAAGGGCGGGCTCGACTACGAGAAGCTGGTCGGGCTGGTCGAGCAGCGCATCGCGCTCGTGCCGCGCTACCGGCAGAAGGTCAAGCACGTGCCAGGCAACCTCGCCCGGCCGGTGTGGGTCGACGACACCGAGTTCGACGTCGCGTACCACGTCCGGCGCTCCGCCCTGCCCCGTCCGGGCACGGACGAGCAGCTCAGCGAGCTCGTCGCCCGGCTGATGTCCCGGCCGCTGGACCACACCCGGCCGCTGTGGGAGATGTACCTGGTCGAGGGCCTGGAGAAGAACCGGGTCGCCGTCGTCACCAAGACCCACCAGGCCATGGTCGACGGCATCTCGGCGATCGACCTGTCCCAGGTGATCCTGGACGTCTCGCCCGACGCGCGGCCCGGCGTCGAGGAGGTGTGGATGCCGCGGCCGGAGCCGAGCGACCTGCGGCTGATCGCCGAGGCCGTGGGCGACGCCGTCGCCCGCCCCGGCGAGATCGTGGACAACGTCCGCGCGGCCACCGGCGACGCCGTCGCGACCGCCACCAAGCTCGCGGGCATGGCCGGCAAGCTGCTCACCATGGCCCGGACGGCGTCGCGCCCGGCGCCCGGCACCCCGCTCAACGTGCACATCTCCACGCAGCGCCGGTTCGCGATCGCCCGCACGGACCTCGAGGCGTACCGGCGGATCCGCGCCGCCCACGGCTGCACGGTCAACGACGCGGTGCTCAGCGTGGTGTCCGGCGCCCTGCGGAACTGGCTGCTCTCCCGGGGCGAGCCGGTGACGTCCGGGGCGTCGGTGCGCGCGATGGTGCCGATGTCCGTGCGCGGCGAGGCGGACGTGCCCAGCTCGGCGACCTCGGGCTCGCTCGGCAACCGCGTGTCGTCGTTCCTGGTCGACCTGCCGGTGGGCGAGCCCAGCCCGGTCGTGCGGCTGCACCACGTCACGCACGCGATGCGCGAGCACACCTCGACCGGGCAGAACGTCGGCGCCGACACGCTGGTCCGCATCGGCGGCTTCGCCCCGCCGACCCTGCACGCGCTGGGCGCCCGCGCCGCGAGCGGGATCTCCAGGCGGATCTTCAACCTGGTCGTGACGAACGTCCCCGGCCCGCAGTTCCCCCTCTACGCCGCCGGAGCGCGCATGCTGGAGATGTTCCCGGTCGTGCCGCTCGCCAAGGGGCAGGCGCTCGCGATCGGGCTGACCAGTTACGACGGTGGCGTGTACTACGGGTTCAACGGCGACCGGGACGGTATGCCGGACGTCGACGTCCTCGCCGGGCTGGTCGACGAGGCGTTGGACGAGTTGCTGGCCGCGAGCCGCTGAGAGCAGGAGAGAGACCGTGCGGATCTACATCCCCGGGACCTGGCCGATGCTGCGGAAGCTGGTCAAGACCGGACGGTTCGACCCGATCGGGGGGACCGCGTTCGCGCTGACCCCCCGGTTGCGGGAGGCCTACGTGTCCGGCGACGACGAGGAGCTGGAGTACGCCGCGATGGGCGAGGCGGCGCGGGCGTCGCTGCGCCTGCTCGCCGTCGAGTTCGGGCTGGGCGAGGAGACCACCCCGGCCCGGAGGGTGGTGGTGGCCGCCGACCTCGACGACGTCACGCTGCGGCCGGACCTCGACGACGGCGCCGTCCGCATCTCCGGCGCCGTGCCGATGACCGCGATCGCCGCGGTGCACGTCGACGCCGAGGAGGCCGAGCACGCGGTGCGGGAGGCGGCGGCGGCCGTCGACAAGGCGGACCTGGGCGACCTCGACGCCGAGTTCCTCATCGGCGAGGCCGAGGACCACGAGCTCGCGTGGTACTCGCCGGAGGAGATCGCGTTCCTGGTGGACCTCGGCGACCTGTGAGCGGCAACTGCCCCTAGAGGGGCAGTTGCCACTCACGACCCCGGCTGAGCTGGGGAAATGCCGGCGGCGGTCCCGGGGTAGGCGTGAGTTCCAGCCTTTGCCCACGCAGGCGGAGGTTGGCGGCGCAACCGGCGGGGCGCTCTACATCCGGCGGTGCGGCCGGTCACACCCGAGAGCGCACTCGGCACCTCCGGTCGACGGTCTGTGAGGCGCTCGGGCGGGTGTGCCGGACCGTCGACCTCCCGACCGGCCGACGGGGCTCGGCGGCGGCCGGCACAGCCCGAGCTGTGCCGCACACCTCGTCGACGGCATGGACGAGAGTCGTCGAGAGTGTGCGAGGGCACCGCAACGGATGTGCGGCGCTCCGACGGATGTCCGAGCGGCCGGAGCGGGTGTGCCGGCCCCGCCCCCGACCGCTCTCGACCCCGGTCCACGACCCCGCCGACCCCGGCCCGCCGACCCTCGCCGACCCTCGCCGACCCTCGCCGACCTCGCCGACCTCGCCGACCTCGCCGACCTCGCCGACCTCGCCGACCCCGCCGACCCCGGCCCACGACCCCGCCGACCCCAGCCCGCCGACCCCAGCCCGCCGACCCCTGCCCGCGACCCCGGCCCGCGACCCCGCCGCCCCGCCGACCGCGAAGTCGTTGCACGACCCTGCCGACTGCACTCAGGCCCGAGCGCCCCACCCCAGCTCACCCGAGGTCGTGAGTGGCAACTGCCCCTCTAGGAGCAGTTGCCGCTCACGGGTCAGTCGGTGAACCTCGGGGCCCGCTTCTCGAAGGACGCGGTGACCGCCTCGACCTGGTTGGGGCTGCCGATGAGCGCGCCGATCTCGGTCTGCTCGGCGGCGAGCTGGGTGGCGGTGTCGACCCGGCCGGAGCTCTCCAGCAGCCGCTTGGCCGCGCGGACCGCGTGCGGGTTGCGCCCGGCGATCTCGCGGGCCAGCTCCAGGGCCGCCTTGCGCGGGTCGGGGTCGACCCGCGTGGCGAGGCCGAGCGCGACCGCCTCCTCGCCCCGCACCTTCCGGCCCGTGAACGTCAGCTCCTTGGCGACGTCGCGGCCCACCAGCTCGGGCAGCACGTGCGTGCCGGTCATGTCCGGGATCAGGCCCCACTTGACCTCGAGCACCGAGAGCGACGCGTCGGGCGCGACGATCCGGATGTCGGCGCCGAGCGCGACCTGCAGCCCGCCGCCCAGCGCGTTGCCGGTGATCGCGGCGATGACCGGGACCGGCACCTGTGCCCAGACGGCCGCCGCCCGCTGCCCGGTGGCCTTGGCCGGCCCGTCGCCGGGCGGGAGGTCGGCGGTGGCGGAGAGCCGCTGCCCGTCCCGCATCGCCTGGAAGGACCCGAAGTCGAGCCCGGCGCAGAAGTCCGGGCCCTCCCCGGACAGCACGACGGCCCGCAGCCCGGGCTCGGTCCGCAGCCGCTCGCCGGTGGTGACGAGGGCGGCGAACATCGCCGGGTCGAGGGCGTTGCGCTTCTCCGGCCGGGCCAGCCGGACGTCGGCCACCCCGTCCGTGATCTCGACGGTGACCCGCTGCGCGGACGTGTCGGACACCTCGGTCAACTCCTACCTCCCCGTGAACCGGGCCGGCCGCCGCTCGAGGAACGACGCGACCCCCTCGGCATGATCCTCCGACGCGAAGCACTCGGCGAGTGCCTCCCGCGTCGCGGCGACGTGGTCGGCCATCCCGATCCCGGCGCCGTCGAGCACGAGCTTCTTCGTCCGCGCGAGCGCGAACGGCGACGCCGTGGCGATCCGGACCGCCAGCGCCCGCGCCGCCTCCGGGAGCTCCTCGGGCGAGTGCGACGACACCGCGAAGCCCAGCGCGACGGCCTCGTCCGCGCCGAGGTCGTCCCCGGTGTAGAGCAGGCGCAGGGCGGCGGGCGTGCCGATCTGGCGCGGCAGCAGCCACGATCCCGCGCCCGTGTCCGAGACGAGCCCGCGGTGCACGAAGTTCCACCGGAACCGTGCCCGGGTGGAGACGAGCCGCAGGTCGGCCTGCGTGGCGAACTCCGCGCCCATCCCGACGGCCGTCCCGTCGACCGCACAGAGCACCGGTTTGGGGCACTCCATCAGGGCCGGAATCTCCCGGGAGCGGACGGCGCCGCGCTCGTCCGGCGAGCGACCTGCCAGATCGGCCAGGTCGATCCCCGCGCAGAAACTGCCCGGCACGCCCGTGACGAGCAGCACCGTGACCTCGGGATCGTGCCCGGCCTCGTCGATGCGGGCCGTGAACTCCTCCAGCATGGCGTAGGTCATCGCCCCGCGTTTCGCGGGCCGGTCGATCGTCAGCGTGGCGACCCGCTCCGCCACCTCGTACCGGATCTCCTGCATCCGACCCCTTCCCTCGGCGCCCCTGCCGATGCATCCTAGCTGAACGATCGTTAAGGAGGGCCCGTGGATTTCGCACTGCCGGTGGAGCTGACCCAGAAGCTCGACGAGCTCGACGCGTTCATCGAGCGGGAGATCGTCCCGCTGCAGGCGCAGGACGACAACGAGCGTTTCTTCGACCACCGCCGGGAGTGGGCGCGTACCGACTTCGAGGCCGGTGGCACCCCGCGACGGGAGTGGGAGGAGCTGCTGCGCGAGATGCGCCGCCGCGCCGACGCGGCGGGCTGGCTGCGCTACGCGCTGCCCAAGGAGGTGGGCGGGCAGGACGGCAGCAACTTCGACATGGCCGTGATCCGCGAGCATCTCGCGCGCAAGGGCCTCGGGTTGCACAACGACCTGCAGAACGAGTCGAGCGTGGTGGGGAACTTCCCGTTCGCGCACATGCTGCTGGGCTTCGCCACCCCCGAGCAGCTCGACGAGTACATGGAGCCGATGCTCACCGGGAAGGCCCGGATCGGGTTCGGGCTGACCGAGCCCGACCACGGCTCGGACGCGACCTGGATGGAGACCCGCGCGGTCCGCGACGGCGACGACTGGATCATCAACGGCGCCAAGCGGTGGAACTCCGGGATGCACTCGGCCACCCACGACGTCGTGTTCGCCCGCACCTCGGGCAAGGACGGCGACGCCCGCGGGATCACCGCGTTCTTCGTCCCCACGAACAGCCCGGGGTTCTCGGTGGACTTCCACTGGTGGACGCTGAACATGCCCACCGACCACGCCGAGGTGACCATCACCGACGTCCGGGTGCCGAACTCGGCGATCTTCGGCGAGGAGGGCATGGGGCTGGCGGTGGCGCAGACCTTCGTGCACGAGAACCGGATCCGCCAGGCCGCCTCCGGGGTCGGGGCGGGCCAGTTCTGCATCGACCGCGCCGTGGCCTACGCCCGCGAGCGGGTGACGTTCGGGGCGCCGCTGGCCACCCGCCAGGCCATCCAGTGGCCGCTGGTGGAGCTGCAGACCGAGGCCGAGATGCTGCGCGGGCTGGTCCGCAAAACCGCCTGGGAGCTCGACCGGGTGCCGCACATGGAGATCAGCGACAAGGTCTCGATGTGCAACTACCGGGCCAACCGGTTCGTCTGCGAGGCCGCCGACCGGGCCATGCAGGTGCACGGCGGGCTCGGCTACTCCCGGCACACCCCGTTCGAGCACATCTACCGCCACCACCGCCGCTACCGGATCACCGAGGGCGCCGAGGAGATCCAGATGCGCAAGGTCGCCGGCTACCTCTTCGGCTTCG
Source organism: Pseudonocardia sp. NPDC049154 (assembly GCF_040648315.1). Lineage (NCBI taxonomy): Bacteria > Bacillati > Actinomycetota > Actinomycetes > Pseudonocardiales > Pseudonocardiaceae > Pseudonocardia > Pseudonocardia sp. NPDC049154. The sequence continues at coordinate 36,177 of NZ_JBEZDN010000069.1, read as the reverse complement.
CCGGACCCAACAAGGTGCGCTGATGACGAGGGACTTCAGGGAGCTGGGCAAGCGCCTGTCGAACTGGGGGAGATGGGACCGCGACGGCGTCCGCGACCAGCGCGGCACCACCAACCTCCTCACGCCCGAGCGGGTCGCCGCGGCGGCCGGGCTCGTGCGCGACGGGCGGATCTTCGACCTCGGCATCCCCTTCGGCCGCGGGGGCCCGCAGCCGGGGGGAGGCCGGATCAACCCGATGATCCTGGTGTCGGAGACGGGCGCGGACCAGAGCTACCCGGGCGCCTTCCACTACGCCGACGACTACGTGTTCATGCCGCTGCAGAGCGCCTCCCAGTGGGACGGGCTGGCCCACGTCTTCTACGACGACCAGCTCTACAACGGGTTCCCCGCCTCGTCGGTGAGCCCGCACGGCACCACCGCCAACTCGATCGAGCACCAGGCCAAGGGGATCGCGGGGCGCGGCGTGCTGGTCGACGTCGCCCGCCACCGCGGCGTCGAGTGGCTGGAGGCGGGCGAGGTGATCACCCCGGCCGAGCTCGACGCGGCGATGGCCGCCCAGGGTGTCGCGCTGCAGGGCGGGGACATCCTGCTGGTGCGCACGGGCTGGCGGCGGAAGTTCCTGGTGGAGTCCGACGCCGCCGCGTTCATGGCCGGCGAGCCCGGGCTCGGCCTGGACTGCTGCGAGTGGCTGCACGAGCACGAGGTCGCCGCGGTCTGCTCGGACAACTGGGCGATCGAGGTGCTCCCGGGCGAGCTGCCCGACGAGCAGCTGCCGGTGCACATGGTGCTGATCCGCGACATGGGCATGACGCTCGGCGAGATCCTGGACTTCGAGGAGCTCTCCGCGGACTGCGCCGAGGACGGCCGGTACGACTTCTTCCTCACCGCGCCGCCCATCAAGTTCCAGCGGGCCCTCGGCTCGCCCATCAACCCCCTGGCGATCAAGTGACGCGCGCGGACCTCCTGCGGCACAGCCCGGTAGCCTTCCCGGAACCGCCCGGGACCCCGGACGGACCGGTGAGCTGGGGAGAGATCGATGGCGCGAGCACACCAGCCCGCCACGCGGCCCCCGAACGCGCCGCCGGGCGACGCGGCGATCCTCGAGGCGTCGATCGCGACCATGGCCGAGCACGGCTACCACGGGACGTCGGTGCGGGACATCGCGCTGCGGGCCGGGCTGAGCCCCGCCGCGCTGTACCACCACTTCCCGTCGAAGCAGGCCGTCCTCGCAATGATCATGGAGCGCGGGATCGAGGCACTGCTGACCCGGACCCGCGAGGCGCTGGAACGTGCGGGGGACGAGCCGGTCGACCAGCTGAAGGCGCTGGTCGAGGTCCAGGTGCTCTTCCACCTCGAGGACCAGCGCGGCACCCTGCTGGGCACCAGCGAGCTGCGGGCCCTGGAGGAGCCGGTGCGCACCCCGCACCTGGCCAAGCGGCACGCGCAGCAGCGGATGTTCGACGAGGTGGTGGCCCGGGGCGTCGAGGTCGGGGCCTTCCGCACGCCGCTGCCCAACGAGGCGTCGCGGGCGATCGTCGTGATGTGCACGGGGGTCGCGAGCTGGTTCTCGCCGGAGGGTCCCGCCACGCGGGAGGAGATGGTGGGCCGCTACCAGCGCCTGTCGCTGGACATGGTCGACGCCGTGGACCCCGGTCCCTGGGACGGCCCGCCCGCCTGACGCGCGGGGGGGCGGGATGACCGCCGCGGCGGAGACGCGCCGGCCCACCGGCGACCCGGCCGACCCGGTCGTGCTCGCGGAGCTACTGGCGGCCCGCCTCACCACGGTGCTCGGCGAGCCGGTGGAGGTCGTCGGGCTGCACCGGCTGACCGGCGGGGCGAGCCGCGAGACCTGGTCCTTCACCGCCCGGACCGGCGACGGCGCGCACCGGCTGGTCCTGCGCCGCGACCCGCCCGGGCCGGGCCGGCCGGACGGCATGGCGATGGAGGCGCGCGCGATCGCGGCCGCCGAGCGGGCCGGGGTGCCGGTGCCGCCGCTGGTCGACCACGGCACGGACCCCGCCGTCGTGGGGGCGCCGTACCTGGTCACCCGGCACGTCGACGGGGAGACGCTCGCCCGCCGGCTGCTGCGCGACCCCGAGTACGCGCAGGTCCGCGGCAGCCTGGCGGCCGAGCTGGGCCGCGCGGTCGCCCGGGTGCACGCGATCCCGCCGGCCGACGTCCCGGGGCTGGAGCGCCGGGACCCGCTGGAGCACCTCCGGCAGACCTACGACGAGCTGGGCGAGCCGCTGCCGTCGATCGAGATCGCGCTGCACTGGCTGGAGAAGCACCGCCCGGTCGAGGTCCCCGAGTCGGTCGTGCACGGCGACTTCCGCAACGGGAACATGATCGTCGCGACGGACGGGCTCAAGGCCGTCCTGGACTGGGAGGTCGTGCACCTCGGCGACCCCCGCGAGGACCTCGGCTGGCTGTGCGTGAAGTGCTGGCGGTTCGGCGCCGCGCCCGCCGTGGGCGGGTTCGGCCCACTGGACCAGTTGCTCGACGGGTACGCCGAGGTCGCCGGGCACCGCCCGGATCCCGAGGCGGTGCGCTGGTGGCAGGTGTTCGGCACCGCGCGCTGGGCCGTCGGCTGCCGCGGCATGGCCGAGCGGCACCTCTCCGGTGACGTCCCGTCCGTGGAGCTGGCCGCGATCGGGCGGCGGGTGTGCGAGCAGGAGCACGACCTGTTCCTGGCGCTCGGCCTCCCGGCCGGGGACCTGCCGGGGACACCCGAGGCCCCGCCGTCGGACCTGCACGGCCGGCCCACGAGCCGCGAGCTGCTCGACGCCGTTGCGCTCTACCTGCGCGAGGACGTCATGCCCGGCACGCAGGGGCGGCTGAGCTTCAACGCCCGGGTCGCGGCCAACGTCGTCGACACCGTCGCGCGGGAGCTCGTCCTCGGGCCGGAGCAGGAGCGCCGGCATCGCGAGCGGCTCGCCCGCTTCGGCCGCGCCGACCAGGCCGACCTGGCCGCCGCGATCCGCGCCGGCGTCGTCGACCCGGAGGACCCGACGCTGCTCGCGGCGGTCCGGGCGGCGATCACGGACCGGCTCCTCGTGGCCAACCCGAAGTACCTGTCCCACCCGGGCGAGTGACCCGGCAGTTCCGGCCCGTGCAGTTCTGACCCGTGCAGTTCCCACCCCGTGCGAAGGAGCACGAATGCGGATCGGCGACATCCTGTCCTTCACGGCCGCGCGGCGCGCGGACGAACCGGCCCTGATCTTCGAGGACCGCACCTGGACGTTCGCGGAGCTGGACCGCGACGTCCGCAGGCTGGCGAACGGGCTCACCCGGTACGCCGTCCCCGGGGACCGCATCGCGATCCTCACCGAGAACAACCCGGAGTACATCCAGGCCTACTACGGCGTCCCGGCCGCGGGGATGGCGCTGGTGTTCCTCAACTACCGGCTCAGCCCGCGCGAGGTCGCCCTCAACCTGGACGACTCCACGCCCACGATGCTCATCACCGAGCAGAAGTACCTCGAGACGGCGCGGCAGGCGATGGCCGACGTGCCGTCGATCCGCACCCTGGTGTGCGTGGACGGACCTGCGGACGGGGCGCTGACCTGGGAGGACCTCCTCGGGGACCCGGAGGAACCCCCCGCGGTCGACGAGGACACCCCGGCCTGGTTGATCTACACCTCCGGCACCACCGGCCGGGCCAAGGGCGCGGTGCTGAGCCACCGCAACGTCGTCGCGGCAGTCATGAACTCGTTGATCAGCTGGGAGCACGACCACGACCCCGGGGTGTCGCTGATGCCGTGGCCGCTGTGCCACATCGCGGGCTACGGCGTGCCGATGGCCCACGTCAAGGGCGACTCGATGGTCCTGCTGCGCCGCTACGACGCCGTCGGGTTCCTGGAGGCCGTGCAGACCCACCGGGTCCGCCAGACGTCCGTGGCGCCGACGATGCTCGCGATGCTGCTGCGCCATCCCCGCTTCCGGGAGTTCGACGTCTCGTCCCTGCGGCGGATCAGCTACGGCTCGGCGCCGATGCCCGCCGCGGTGCTGCGCGAGGCGATGGCCGCGTTCCCGGACGTCAGGTGGCAGACCGGGTTCGGCATGACGGAGCTGGCGGGCAACGTCGTCGTGCACGGCTCCGCCGACCACGTGCGGGCGCTGGAGTCCGACGAGTCCCTGCTCACCAGCGTCGGGAAGCCGCAGTGGTTGTCGTCCGTGCGGATCGTCGACGCCGACGGCAACGACACGGCCGTCGACGAGGTCGGCGAGCTGCTCATCCGGGGAGACCAGGTCTGCACCGGGTACTGGAACCGGCCCGAGGCGACCGCGGAGGCCAACCGGGACGGCTGGTTCCACAGCGGCGACCTGGCCCGGCGGGACGCCCGCGGCTACTTCACCATCGTCGACCGCAAGAAGGACATGATCCTCACCGGTGGGGAGAACGTGTACTCCCGCGAGGTCGAGGAGGTCCTGTTCCAGCATCCCGACGTGGCCGCGGCGGCCGTCGTCGGGCAGCCGGACGAGGTGTGGGGCGAGATCGTCGTGGCCGTGCTGGAGGCGCGCGAGGGCCGCACCCCGACACAGGAGGACGTGCGCGAGTTCTGCCGCGGCCACCTGGCCGGGTACAAGATCCCGCGCCGGGTCCTGCTGGTCGACGAGCTGCCGCGGACGACCAGCGGGAAGGTGCGCAAGCCCGACCTGCGCACCCTGGTCCGCGAGTCCGTTGACACCGCGGCGAGCCCTTCCTAACGTGAGCTGAACGATCGTTCAGCGCGATCCGCTCCCGTCTTCCAGCGTCGGAAGGAGAACCGCATGGTCAGCGTCGACCCCACCGCCGACCCCGCTCCCGTGCTCCGCGAGGTGGCCTCCGGGCTGCGCTTCCCGGAGGGGCCGATCGCCCTCGCGGACGGCTCGGTGGTGCTCGTGGAGATCCGTCGGGGCACGCTCTCGCGGGTGTGGCCGGACGGGTCGGTCGACGTCGTCGCCGAGCTGGGCGGCGGCCCCAACGGCGCCGCCGTCGGTCCCGACGGGGCGATCTACGTGTGCAACAACGGCGGCTTCGAGTGGCACGACCGGCCGGAGGGCATCGTCGCGCCCGGGCACCAGCCGGCGGACTACAGCGGCGGCCGCATCCAGCGCGTCACGCTCGACGGCGAGGTGAAGGACCTCTACACCGAGGTCGACGGGCGGCCGCTGCGCGGGCCCAACGACATCGTCTTCGACTCCGCGGGCGGCTTCTGGTTCACCGACCTCGGCAAGAACCGCGGCCGGGAGATGGACGTCGGGCGGCTCTGCTACGCGCTGCCGGACGGGTCGTCGATCACCGAGGTCGTGCACCCGCTCATGACGCCGAACGGGGTCGGGCTGTCCCCGGACGGATCCCGGCTCTACGTCGCCGAGACCCAGACCGGGCGGGTCTGGGAGTGGGAGGTCCTCGGCCCGGCGCGCCTGGGCCCGGCCGGCGGCCCGCCGCGCGGACCGGGTGGGGCGCACCTGCTGCACGGCTTCCCCGGCTACCAGCTGCTCGACTCCCTGGCCGTCGACGGCGCCGGCAACGTCTGCGTCGCCACCCTGGTCACCGGCGCGGTGAGCGTCATCCGCCCGGACGGCACGCTCGAGCAGCAGGTGCCGGTGCCCGAGCCGGACCCGTTCGTCACGAACATCTGCTTCGCCGGCGCCGACTCCCGCACCGCCTACATCACCTCCTCCGGGCGCGGGAAGCTGTACGCGACGGACTGGCCCCACCCCGGCCTCGACCTGGCGTTCCGGGCATGACGATCACGTCGGGCGGGAGCGTGCGGGCCGAGCCCACCGCCGCCCTCACCGCGCCCGGGGCCGAGTTCGCGCTGGTCGACACCGAGGTCCGCGGGATCCCGTGGCGGGTCTACGAGCGCGGCCCCCACACCCTGCGGGAGCTGTTCGAGATCGGCCGGACCTGGGGCGACCGGGTGTTCACGGTGTACCGGGACGAGCACGTCACCTACGCCGAGCACGCCGGGACCGTCGCCGGGCTGGCCCGCCTGCTGCACGACGAGTACGGGCTGCGCCGGGGCGACCGGGTCGCCGTCACGATGCGGAACTACCCGGAGTGGGCGCCCTGGTTCTACGCCTGCGTGGTGTCCGGGCTGGTGTTCGTGCCGCTCAACGCCTGGTGGACCGGACCCGAGCTGCGCTACGCCCTCGGCAACTGCGAGGCCCGGCTCGTGGTCGCCGACGGCGAGCGGTCGGCGATCCTCGAGGGCATCGACCTCCCGATGATCGAGGTGCGGGGGGAGGGCAGGGGCCGGCCGTGGGCCGAGGTCCTGGCCGCCCTGGACCGGGACGCCGCGCTGCCGGACGTCACGATCTCCCCGGACGACGACGCCACGATCCTCTACACCTCCGGCACCACCGGGAAGCCGAAGGGCGCGGTCGGGACGCACCGCAACCACTGCACGAACATCCTCAACACGCTGCTCGGCGCCCGGGTCGCGGCGACGATCGCCAACGGCGGGACCCCGCCGGACCCGGATCCGGCGGCGCCGCAGCCGGGCGCGCTGTGCACGTTCCCGCTGTTCCACATCGCCGGGATCACCAGCCTGACCTACACCCCGCTGACCGGCGGGAAGCTCGTCACGCAGTACCGCTGGGACCCCGTCGAGGCGCTCGAGCTGGTCCGTCGCGAAGCGCTCACGGGCGTGTCGGGGGTGCCGACGGTCGGGCGGCAGCTGGTCGAGCAGGCCGCGCGCGAGGGCGGCGGGCTGCAGACGCTGGCCGCGCTCAGCATGGGCGGGGCGCCGATCCCGCCGGACCTCATCGGGCTGATCGACACCCAGTTCGCCTCGGTGGTGTCCCCGGCCAACGGCTACGGGCTCACCGAGACCACCAGCGCCGTCGTCTCCAACACCGGGCAGGACTACGTGACCCACCCGGACAGCGTCGGCCGGCTCGCGCCGGGCGCCGACATCCGCGTGGTCGACCCCGCGACCGGCGAGGACGCCGAGCCGGAGGGGGTGGGCGAGCTCTGGTTCCGCGGGCCGAACGTGGTGCGCGGGTACTGGAACAACCCGGAGGGCACGGCCGCCGCCTTCACCGACGGCTGGTTCCACACCGGTGACCTGGGGTTCTTCCGCGACGGCTGGGTGTACGTCGTGGACCGGATGAAGGACGTCGTCATCCGCGGCGGCGAGAACATCTACTGCGCGGAGGTCGAGGCCGCGCTGTTCGAGCACCCGGCGGTGGCCGACGTGGCGATCGTCGGCATCCCGCACGAGCGGCTCGGCGAGCAGGCCGTGGCCGTGGTGAACACCCGCACCGACGTCACCGCCGCGGAGCTGCAGCAGCACGTCCGCGAGCGGCTGGCCGAGTTCAAGGTGCCCGAGCACGTCGTGTTCCGCGCGGAGCCGCTGCCGCGCACACCCAGCGGCAAGGTCCTGAAGCGCGAGCTGCGCACGGAGGTGCAGGCATGACCGCGAGCCCGGGGACGGCGCTCACCGACATCCGGTACGAGGAGGACGGGCACGTCGGCGTGCTCACGATCGCCCGGCCGGAGGTGCACAACGCCCTGCGTCGCAGGACGTACGACGAGCTGGAGGACCTCGTCCGCACCACGACCGCCCGGGTCCTGGTGATCACCGGCGAGGGCCGGTCCTTCTGCTCGGGCGACGACGTCCGCGAGCTGATGGGCGGGGGCGACCCGGAGAAGCGTCCGCCCCGGCCCGCGCCGCGGCTCACCCCCGCGGCCGGAGCGCTGCTCACGTCGAACGTCCCGGTGATCGCCGCGGTCAACGGCGCCGCGGTCGGCTGGGGCATGGAGCTGGCGCTGATGGCGGACTTCCGGGTCGCGGCGCGGCGGGCGAAGTTCGGCGAGCTGTTCGTCAAGCGCGGGCTGTGCAGCGACGTCGCCGGCATCGCGCGGCTCGCCCAGCTCGTCGGCCGGGAGAAGGCGGCCGAGCTGCTGTTCACCGGCGAGATCATCGACGCCGAGGAGGCCGGCCGGATCGGGCTGGTCGGCCGCGTCGTCGACGACGAGCAGCTGCTGCCCACCGCCCTGGAGCTGGCCGGGCGGATCGCGGCGAACCCGCCGCTGGCCGTCGGCGCGCTCAAGGCCGGGTTGCGGGAGGCGCTCGACCCGGACTGGACCGATCTGGGCCGCTGGGTGAGCACGCGGCTCGGTGAGCTGTTCGCCACCGAGGACCACCGCGAGGGCGTGCGGTCCTTCCTGGAGAAGCGGGAGCCGAGGTACGTGGGGCGATGACGACGACGAGCACCCTGGCCGGCCTGGACGCGCCGGCCGTCGAGGCGTGGTTGGCCGGCCAGGTCGAGGGTTTCGCCTCGCCGGCGCGGTTCACCCTGGTCGCGGGCGGTCGGTCCAACCTCACCTACCGGATCGACGACGCCGCGGGGCACGCCTACGCGCTGCGCCGCCCACCCCTCGGGGGTGTGCTCAGCACCGCGCACGACATGAGCCGCGAGTGGCGGTTCGTCTCGGCGATGGCGCCGACCGCCGTCCCGGTGGCCCCGCCCCGCGCCTACTGCGCCGACCTGGCGGTCACCGGCGCGGAGTTCTACGTCATGGACTTCGTGGAGGGCACGGTCCTCGCCGACCCGGCCGCCGCGGAGTTCCTCGCACCCGCCGCCCGCGCCCGCGCGGGGGAGCACGTCGTCGAGGTGCTGGCGGCGCTGCACGCGCTCGACCCGGCCGAGGTGGGCCTGGAGGGCTCGCGCAAGGGGTACGCCGAACGGCAGCTCGCGCGGTGGCACCAGCAGATCCGCAACTCCGGGGTCGAGGGCGCCGAGCTGGCGCTGCTCGACGAGATCCACGCCGCCCTCGCCGCGCACGTGCCGCCGCAGTCCCGCGGCATCGTGCACGGCGACTTCCGGCCCGGGAACATGACCTTCGGCCCCGACGGGACGGTCCGGGCGGTCTTCGACTGGGAGCTGTCCACCCTCGGCGACCCGATGGCCGACCTCGGTTACCTGGTCTCGCTGTGGCAGGAACCCGGCGACGAGCTGCCCGAGGGCGCCGATCCCGGGCCCACCACGGTCCCCGGCTTCCCGACCCGGGACGAGCTGGTCGACCGCTACGCCCGGACCACCGGCCGGGACGTGTCGAACCTGCCGTACTGGATCGCCTTCAACCGCTGGCGCTCGGCATGCATCCTCGCTGGCGTGCAGGCCCGTTATCTCGCGGGCGTGATGGCCGACGACGGCTACGCGGACCAGGTCCGGGCCCGCGTCGCCACCGGCCGGCTGCTCGGCGAGTCCGCCAAGGAGGCACTGGTGGCGGCCGGGCTGGGCTGACGGGCCGCGGTCCCGGAAGGCGCTGGGCGGTGCGCCGAGGAGCTGCGTGAACATCGTGGTGAAGGCGCCCGGCCCGGCGTAGCCGAGGTCGGCGGCGATCTCGGCGACGCGGCGGCCCGACTCGCTGCCGACCATCGCGGTCGCCCGCCGGCTGCTGCCGCACGTGCCCCACCGCGTCCACGCCGTCGCCTACGTCGGGCTGCTGATGGTCGCGCTCGTCGCGGTCCCGGTCCGAGACTGGGCGCATGGGCATCGCCGAGGACGGGCAGCGGCTGCGCTTCGACATGTACGGCCGCGCCGTGATCGAGGTCGAGCGGCGGGACGGGCGCTGGGTCGCCACCTACGTGGGCGAGGGCCGCCGGCGCCCCGCCGAGGACGTGCGGATCCCGCCGGAGGCGCTCGCGGAGTCCCTCGCCGACCACCTCGACGTGCTCTTCCACGAGTACGCCCGCCCCGGGACGAGCGTGCGCCGCGTCGGCTGACACCCAGACCGACAGCGGGCCGACAGGAGCCTGACACCGCCCGCATGGACCCTCGTCGCGACCCAGTCACCGAGCCCGGGGAGACCCGATGACGACCGTCCAGCCCGACACCGTCCACGTCCGCAGGACCGCCGAGGGTGAGCACGTGGCCGTGGCCGCGACCCTCGCCGCGGCCTTCCGGGACGATCCGCTCTTCGCCTGGATCCACCCGGACCCGGCGGAGCGGGTGGACCGGACGCAGTTCTTCTTCGACCGCATCGTCGAGGTGCTCGCGCGGCACGACGACACCTGGGCGGCGGAGTCCTCCGGCGAGATCGAGGGGGCCGCCCTCTGGGTGCCGCACGGCAGCCCCCCGATGTCCGAGGCGGAGGGCGAGGCCCTGGGCGCGGCGCTGGCCGAGCGGGCCGGCGACGACGTAGAGCGGCTGTTCGCGCTGATGGCGCTCTCCGAGCAGCACCACCCGCACGAGCCGCACGAGTACCTGTGGTTCCTCGGCGTGCAGCCGGAGCGGCAGGGCCGCGGCGTCGGCGGCGCGACGATGGCGCCCGTCCTCGCCCGCGCCGACCGCGCCGGGCACCGGGTCTACCTGGAGGCCACCAGCACCCGCAGCAAGGCCCTCTACGAGCGGCACGGCTTCGTCGCCGGCACCCCGATCTCCGTCGACGACAGCCCCCCGCTCTGGCCGATGTGGCGCGACCCCCGCTGACCCGGACGAACGGCGCTCTCGTTCACACCGCTGAACGAGCGCGCCGCTCACCGCCTCAGGCCCGCCGGACCAGGATCATCTCCGCGGCGCGCCGGGCGTGCTCCAGCGTGAGCAGGCGCGCCCGTTCGCCCGCGCCCTCGCCGATCGCGGCGGCGATCGCGGCGTGGTCGTCGGCGTTGCGGCTGAGCAGGCGCGGGTCGCCGGAGAGGCCGGTCCACGTGAGGTTGCGCGGCAGCCGGTGGTGCAGGGCGTCGAGGCTGGCGGTGAGCTGCCGGTTGCCCGCCGCCTCGACGACCGTCGCGTGGAACAGCGTGTTCGTCCGGTACCAGAGCTCGCGGGCCTCGTCCTGCGCGCCGGGGTCGCGGGCCAGCGCGACGACCCGGCGGAAGGTCCCGTCCGTCCCGGTCAGGACGTCGAGCTGGGCCTGCGTGATCCGGTCCGCGGCGAGCTGGGCGGCGTGCCCCTCCAGCACCCCGCGGATCTCGAGGGCCTCCGCGATGTCCCGGGTGGACGGCAACGTCACGCGCGCGCCCCGGTGCGCCACCATCTCGACGACGCCGAGGGCCTCGAGCTGGCGCAGGGCCTCGCGGACCGGGGTCCGGCTGACCCCGTACTCCCGGGCCACCTGCTCCTGCCGGATCCAGTCCCCGATCGGGATCTCGCCGCTGCCGATCCGCTCCCGGAGGCGGTCGACGATGTCCCGCACGGAGGCGACGTCGGCGGAACCCCGGGCGGCCACGGCGCGATCGTAACCGCCGGCCGTTCACCGCCCGGCCGCGTAGCCCTGCGCCCCGCGCGGGTTCGCCGCCGCCCCGAGCTCGCCGGTCGCCGGGTCGCGCGTGACGACCGAGAGCCGCCCGAGGGTCCACGGCCCGGACACGGTGACCGCGTGCTCGCGCCTGCGCAGGTCCGCGAGCACCTCCGGTCCGAGCCGCTCCTCGGCGACCAGCCCGGCCGGCGTCCAGGTCCGCGGCCAGAACGATCCGGGGACGGCGGTGGTGTGGAAGGCGGGCGCGTCGATGGCCTCCTGCGGCGGGCGTCCGCCGACGAGCGTGTGCACCAGGTACAGCAGCTGCCACTGGTCCTGCTGGTCCCCGCCGGGCGTGCCCAGCGCGGCGACCGGCGCGCCGTCGCGCAGCAGGAGGGTCGGGCTGAGCGTGGTGCGCGGACGCCGGCCCGGCTCCAGCCGCGACGGCGAGCGCGGGTCCAGCCAGGACATCTGCAGCCGGGTGCCGAGGCAGAAGCCCAGCTCGGGGACGGTGGGGGAGGACTGCAGCCAGCCACCCGAGGGGGTCGCGGACACCATCGTCCCCCACCGGTCGACGACGTCGACGTGGCACGTGTCGCCCCGCGTCTCCCCGTCGCGGGCGACGGTCGGCTCGCCCGTGCCCGCCGCCGCGGCGCCGTCGGCGCGCAGCGGCGGGAGGAACGGCTCCCCGTCGAGCCGGCTCGGCCGGAGCTCGCGCGCGGCGGTCGTGCCGATCAGCGCCGCGCGGGTCCGGGCGTGGCCGGGGTCGAGCAGCCGGTCGAGGAGAGCCGGGTCGGCGGCGGCGCCGTAGTGCGCCTCGCGGTCGGCCAGCGCGAGCTTGAGCGTCTCGACGATCGTGTGCGCGCCCTCGGCCGTCGCCGGGTCCAGCCGGTCGTCGCCGACGTGGTCGAGGATCCCCAGCGCCTGCAGCAGCACCGGTCCCTGGCTCCACGGCCCCGCCTTCGCCACCGTGGTGCCGCGGAAGTCCCGGCACACGGGCTCCTCGGTCGTCGCCCGGAACGCGGCCAGGTCGGCGGCGCGCAGGACGCCGGCGTGGTCGCGGCCGTCGGAGTGCCGGTGCGGCTTCGCCGCGAACTCCTCGAGGGCCTGCGCCACCGTGCCCTCCTGCCAGGCGCGGCGGGCGAGGTCGATGCGACCGCGCCGATCCGGGGCCGTCCGGCCCGCGGCCAGCAGCCCGCGCAAGGTGGCGGCGTACGCCGGGTTGGTGTGCGTCGAGCCGGCCTCCGGTACCCGGCCCTCCGGGAACCAGAGCTCGGCGGACGTGGGCCAGTGCTCCCGGAACAGGTCCTCGACGGCCCCGATCGTCGTGGCCAGCCGCGGCACCACCGGGTAGCCGTGCTCGGCCAGGTCGAGGGCGTACTGCAGCACGTCGGCGAGCTCCCAGGTGCCGTGCTCGGCCAGCAGCCGGAGCCAGGCCACGACGGCGCCCGGCACTGCCGCGGCGAGCGCCCCGGCCCCGGGGACGTGGTCGAGGCCCTCCGCGGCGAAGTGCTCGCGGGTCGCGCCGGCGGGTGCCGGGCCCTGCCCGCACAGGACGAACGGGGCGCCGCCGGCGGGCGCGACGAGCGCGACGAGATCTCCGCCCGGGCCGTTGAGATGCGGCTCGACGACGTGGAGGACGAACGCCGCGGCCGTCGCCGCGTCGACGGCCGTGCCACCCCGTTCGAGGACGGACTGGGCGGCGCCGGTCGCGAGCCAGTGCGTGGAGGCCGACATCCCGAACCGGCCGCGCAGGGTCGGACGCGTGGTCACGCGGCGGGCTCCGTCGCGAGCGACCGCTCGGCGCGGTCGAGCGCGGCCCGGACGCTGCCGATTCCGCGGGCCCGGGCGTCGGCGAAGACCTCCGCGAGGGTGTCCTCGATCGCCGCGGCCCGGGCGAGGACCTGGGCGGCGGACCAGCCGAGCACCTCGCGGCCGACGAGGTGGATCGCCCCGCCCGCGTTGGCCACGAAGTCCGGCGCGACGACGACCCCGCGGGCGGCGAGCACGTCCGCGGCGGCGGGGTCGGCCAGCACGTTGTTGGCCGCGCCGACCACGATCCTGCAGGGCAGCTCCCGGGCCACCCCGAGGTCGATCAGCCCGCCGACGGCACCGGGCACGAGGACGTCGCACGGCGTGCGGGTGACCGCCTCGGGCGCCACGACCTCCACCGCGCCCGCGAGCCCGGCGGCCGCCGCGACCCGCGCCGGGTCGACGTCGGCGACGAGCAGCCGAGCCCCCGCCGCGACCACCAGCTCGGCCACCCGCAGCCCGACGGCGCCGAGCCCCTGCACCAGGATCCGCAGACCGGCGAGGCCCGGACGACCGGCCTCCCGCACGGCGGCGCGGACCGCGGCGACCACGCCGACCGCCGTGGCCTCGGCGCTCGACCCCGAACCGCCCGCGGTCTCCGCGCGGCCGAAGGCGTAGGTGGTGTGCTGCCGCAGCTCGTCCATGTCGGCGGAGCCGGTGCCGATGTCCGGCCCGGTCCAGTACGTGCCGTGGAGCAGCTCGATGTGCCGGCCGTGCGCCTCCAGCGCCCGCCGCCAGGTGGCGTCGTCGAGCCGGTGCCGCGGGGCCGGCAGGGCCAACACCGACTTGCCCCCGCCCATCGGCAGGCCGGCCACGGCCACCTTCGCGGTCATCGCGTCGGCGAGGCGGCGTGCGTCGGCGACCGCCTCGCGCAGCGACGGGTACGTCATCGCCCGGGTGCCGCCGACCGCCGGTCCGCGGCGGGTGGAGTGCACGGCGATCACCGACCAGGTCCCGGACGGCTCGTCGACGCGCAACGAGGTGAGCTCGCCCGGCCACGGCGGCAACGGGTGGGGGTCGAGGGACGTGACGGTCACGAGGTGCTCCCGGTGGGGACGGGGACCGCGACTCGGTCCCACACGGCGGACAGGAAGCCGACGACCCGGTCGGTCTCGGGTGCGGCGAAGAAGGCGGGGTCGGCGTGGTCCGCCCCGGGCAGCACGGCGAGCTCGGCCTCGACGCCGGCCGCCCGGAGGCCCGCGTGCAGCCAACGGCTCTGGGCGAGGCCGACGCGGTGGTCCGCGTCCCCGTGCACGATCAGGAACGGTGGCGAGCCCGGACCGGCGAGCCGCAGCGGGTTCGCCGGGTCGTCGGCGCCGTCGGGCTCGCGGCCGAGGAACCGGGCGACGACGGCGGCGGTGGCGGCCTGCCCCTCGGGCGTCGGCCCATGGGCGTCGTCGAGCAGCCGGCCGAGGTCGGCAGGCCCGTAGTGGTCGACGACGGCGGTGAGGCCGGCCGCGCCGCGCCCGTCGCCCACCGGTCGGCCGAGCGGACGCTCGCCGGACAGGGACGCCATCGTCATCAGGTAGGCGCCGGCCGAGCTGCCCCAGCCGGCGACCCGGTCGGGGTCGAGCCCGTACCGGACGCCGTGCGCGCGCGTCCACCGGACGGCGGCCCGGACGTCCTCTACCGGCTCCGGGAAGGGCACCTCGCCGGCCAGCCGGTAGCCGACCGAGGCGACGGCGATGCCTCGTGCGGGCAGGGTGTGCCAGGGTCCGTGCCCCGGCATCCCGCCCAGCCAGCTCCCGCCGTGCGCGTAGACGACCACGGGGTGCGGTCCCGGCCCGTCGGGCAGGTGCAGGTCCAGCCGCAGCGCGCGCCAGCCGGGCGGGACCGCGTAGGGGATCCCGAGCCGGCTGCGCGCGCCGGGCAGGACCCGTACCTCCGGCGGGTCGAGGAAGGGCGCCGGGACCAGGGCCGCGTAGTCCGGCACCGGCAGGATCTCCGACGGGTGCACGGTCACACCCGGATGTAGTCGGGGATCGCCGGCAGCGCGCCGGCCAGCTCGAACGCCCCGACGAACGCGTTCTTGGCGTCGATCGAGTCGTGGCTGCCGAAGGTGCGGGCGTTGCGCCAGAAGCGGTCCAGGCGGTAGCGGTTCGCGGTGCTGCGGGCCCCGGTGAGGTCGTGGATCCGGGCGGTGACGTCGAGCCCGGCCCGGGTGCTCGCGACCTTGGCGCGGAACCCCTTGATGGCCATCTCCTCGGGGCGGGTGACGAGCTCGGGGGCCTCCAGCTCGTCGGCCACGGAGAGCAGCAGCGCCCGGGCTGCCGCGAGCTCGCTCGACATCTCGCCGAGCTGCCGGTGCATCAGCGGGTCCTCGGCCGCGGTGCCGAACCGGGGCATGCTCGGCCGGTTCAGCTCCTGCACGTAGGCGACGGCCGCGGCGAACCCGCCCTCCCCGATGCCCTGCAGCAGGGCGCCGTGCATCAGCATCACGGCGCCGAAGAAGTACGGGTCGGCGACGTGCGCACGGAAGTGCCAGCCGTCGGGCACGAACACGTCGCGGTAGCGGATGGTCTGGCTGACGGTGCCGCGCTGGCCCATGTTGTCCCAGTCGCCGAGCAGCTCGAGCGCGGGATCGTCCAGCCGGACCAGCGCGTGCCAGCGCGGCGCCGTCTCCACGACCCCGTCGTCGCCGACCAGCGCGAAGCTCACGCTGGCGATGTCGCGGCCGCCCCCGCCGCTGTTGGTGTTGAAGGTCTTGGTGCCGGAGACGACCACGCCGCCCGGCACCCGCCGACCGACGACCCGTCCGGTCCCGCCGGTCTCGGCGTTCGAGGCCACGAACCGGCGTCCCTCGTGCAGCAGCTCGTCGGCCAGCTGCTGCCTGGTCGCGGCCGGCAGCTCGTCGGAGGTGAAGAGCTCGCGCGCGACCAGGGTGGTGGTGCTCCAGCACTGGCCGGTGGAGCCGTCCCCCGCGCAGATCTCGATCTGCGCCTCGATCAGCTCGCGCCATCCGCCGAACGCGGGCCCGTCCCACAGGCCGCCGAACTCGACGGGCACGTTGATCCGGTGCAGCCCGGCGTCGCCGAGCAGGGCGAGCGCGGCGGTCGGGTCCGCGCCGCCGGCGTCGATCTCCGGACCGGACTCCGCGAGGAGCGGCCGCAGGGCGCGGGCCCGCTCGACCACCTCGCGCCGGGTGGCCGGCAGGGACCGGGTGGGCAGCAGTTCGGTGGTCATGACTCGTCCTTCCGACTGAGGGTGGCGGCGACGACGCCGTACGCGGCGACGACGACCAGGGAGAGGGGCATCAGGGCGACGACGAGGGCGTCGCTGCCGGTGACCTCGGCGTAGTGGCCGACGATCAGCACGAGGACCGCGGCGAGGACCGCCCCGGCCACACCGGGTGCGACGACCGTGGCCCACCGCGTCTCGCCGACCCGGCCGCGCAGGGCGGCCACGATCAGGCTCACGCAGCAGCCGATCATCATCGCCACCAGGGCCAGCGAGGTGATCCCGGACAGCGCCGGGAAGAGGTTCACGATCGGGTCCGCGCCCACCACGGCGAACGGGACCAGCAGCAGCATCGCGACCACGGCCTGCGTCCGGCAGCCGACGAACGGCGTGTCGTGCCGGTGGTGCACCGCGGCCAGGGACCGGGGCAGCAACCCGGACCGACCGAGCGCGAAGAGGTACCGGCTGGCCAGGTTGTGGAACGCGACGGCGGCGGCGAGGAAGCTGATCGTCACCAGCCCGCTCAGCACCGGCCCGGACCAGCCGCCGAGGTAGCGGTCCGCGGCGGTGACGACGAGCGCGCCGGGGTCCTCGGCGGCGACCGCCCGGACGTCGTCGAACGCGGCGGCCAGGGTCCAGGTGCCGAGGGCGAAGACCACCACGAGGATCCCGAGCGCGGCGTAGGTCGCCACCGCGATGCTGCGCCGCGGGGCCCGCGCCTCCTCGCCGTAGGCGGCGGTGGCCTCGAAGCCGCCGAAGCAGAGCAGGCAGAACACGAGCGTCATCGCGAGGCCGGGCCCGAAGGCGGCGGTGGGCGAGAGCACGGGAACCGACCATCCGCCGGGGTTGCCGACCAGGATGGCGACCGCCAGCGCACCGATGATCGCGAACTGCAGCACCGAGATCCCGGTGGTGACGTGCTGCGCGATCTCCACCCCGCGCACGCCCAGCCCGTAGGTGACCACCAGCGCCACCGCGGCGAAGGCCCACCACGGGACGTCGGCGCCGGTCAGCGGGGACCAGGTGAGGGCGGCGAAGTAGCCCGTCGCGGCGACCATGCCCGCGGCGGCGATCGTGTAGGCCAGGGTGGCGACGAAGGCCGTCGCCGCTCCCGCCCGCCTGCCGAGCCCGAACTCCACGAAGGCCTGGTAGGCGCCGGCGCTGGTGACGTAGCGGCTGAGCACGACGTAGCCCGCGGCGAACACGGCCAGCACGAGCCCGACGAGGACGAGCAGCAGGACCGTCGAGGCGCCGGTGCCGAAGCCGAGGCTCAGCGAGATGTTCGACGAGAGCGCGGTCAGCGGGGCCGTCGCCGCGACCACCATGAAGATCATGCCCGGGACGCCGATGGCGTTGCGGCGCAACGCTCCCGCCCGGGCGGCGGGGGTGTCGGCGGCGTCGGCGGCGGGCAGGCCGACCGGTCCGGCGGCCTCCGGCGCGGTCACAGCGCGGACCCGTCGGCCCGGCCGATCCGGCCGCGGTCGTTGAACACCCAGGGCTCGGTCTCCTCCGACGGCGAGGGCTCCAGCAGCTCGACGACGTAGTGCGTGACCCGCTCGCCGCCGAGGTTGCGGATGCGGTGCGGCGGCAGCGGCCGGGCCCGGCCGACCGTGCGGTAGAGGACGAAGCCGGGCTCGGCGTGCTGCACCAGGCCCCAGTCGGGATCACCGAGCTCCTGTGCCTGCGCGTCGCCCGCGTCGGGCCAGAGCACGACGTGGTCGTGGTGGTGCTGGTGGAAGTCGAACATGCCCCCGGGCTCGAGGGTCATCGACCAGATACGGACCCGGTCGTTCTCGAAGATCAGCGTGTCCCCGGGGGCGGTGGGGACGTCCGTGCGGGTGGTCATGCGTCCTCCGTGAATGCAATTAGGAGCAGATTGGATCCAATCTGCGGATCGAGTGTGGTGTCGGTGGTTCGCCTGCGTCAACGGGCGCGGGTAACGGTGGCGTGACTTCTCGGGTCCTGATCGGACGGTCCGATCAGGAGTGCGACGTCGGGGTCAGGGGCGGGACACGGCGCGGACGAGGGCGTCCGTGAGCGCGTCGAGGTAGCCGGGCGTCAGCGGCACGTGCCGGACCGAGAGGCGCCAGTAGAGGGGTGCGCCCACCAGGTCGAGCGCCATCTCCACGTCCAGGGCCAGCTCGCCCCGGGCCGCGGCCCGCTCGAGCACCGATCTCGCCATGTCGCGGCGGGGGTCGCCCACGGTGCGCCGCAGCGCCTCGGCGAGGTCCGCGTTGCGGACGGCCTCCGAGCTGACGTCGGGCAGGATCCGCGCGATGAGCGGGTGGGTGAGCCAGGCGTGCATCGCCTCGACGAGCACGCCGAGATCGCCGCGCAGCGTGCCCGTGTCCGGCGTCGGCACCGCCGGGACGCTCAGTTCGGAGAGGGCGGCGGTGACCATCTCCGCCTTGCCCGGCCAGCGCCGGTACAGCGCGCTCTTCCCGACGCCGGCACGCCGGGCCACCGCCTCCATCGAGAGTCGCCCGTAGCCGGCCTCGGCGAGCTCGGCGAGCACGGCCTCGGTGATCGAGGCCGTCTTCTCCGGCTGCAGCACCGCCGCGCCGGTGGGTGTGCGCTTCACGGGCCACCTCCCGATGAGGACGGGACGGTACCGTTCCGTCCGGGTGTGGACGAGACGGTACCGTCCCGACGCGATGATCGGAAGGGGCTCTGCGCGCCGGATCAGGAGGCGGCGGCCTTGGTGACCCCGCGGAACTCCGGCCGGTCGGCGAGGAACGGGTGGTAGTCCAGCACGAGCGGGCCCGTCGCGATCGGTGGCGTGGGGAAGTAGAGGACGACCTCGAGGGCCTGCTCGACGACCGCGTTCATCATCCGGTGGAAGGCCGCGGCCCGGGTCGCCTCGTCGCTCGCCGCGACGACCTCCGCCTGCAGCCGTTCGAACTCGGGCGGGGCCGCGCCGCCGGGGTTGTTGAAGCCGTCGGCGGTGTAGCGCAGGGCGGTCGTCTGGGCGGGGTCGGCCCGGCCGCCGCCCACGGACGGCAGGCCGTCGCCCTCCTCGCGCACGAAGAAGACGTCCGCGATCTGCGCGCTGTCCATGATGCGGATGCGCATGTCGATCCCGACCGCGGCGTAGAAGTCCTGCAGCGCCTCGGCGTGCTTGCCCTGGTCGCTGCCCGCGGACGCGAAGACCTCGAAGCTGAAGCCGTCCGGGTAGCCCGCCTCCGCGAGCAGCCGCCGGGCCAGCGCCGGGTCGTAGGGGTACGGGTCCGGCCCGACGTCCGGCGAGTGCGCGAAGCTCCAGGCCGGCACCGGCTGGGCGGCGATCACGCCGAAGCCGCGGGCGAGCCCGTCGACGAGGGACTGCCGATCCACCGCGTGCCACAGGGCGCGGCGCACCCGGACGTCCGCGAAGAACGGCCGCGCCCGGTTGGGTTGCAGGTAGTAGAAGTTGTTCGTGCGGCCCGCGGCCACGGCGACGCCGGCGGCCTGCGCCTCGGCGACCTGGTCGGGGGACAGGACGGTGGCGTCGATCTCGCCGGTGCGCAGCGCGTTGAGCCTGGTCACCGCGTCGGTGTAGATCAGCATGTCGATCCCGGCCACCCGCACGGCGCCGGGGTCCCAGTAGCCCTCGGCGGGCCGGTAGGTGACGCTCGCCCCCGGGCGGTAGGCGGTCACCCGGTACATGCCGGCGCCCACCGGCGCCTGGTCCAGGTCGGGGTTGTCGAACGCCGCCGGGCTGACCATGGCGCCCGCCCGGTCGGAGAGGATCAACGGCAGGGCGGCGTTGGGGGCGGTGAGCCGCAGCCGGACCCGGAGCGGCCCGTCGACCTCGACCGCGGCGATGCTCGCGAGCTCGGCCCGGACCGCGGAGGCCTGCACGGTCTTGGCGCGCTCGATGTTGGCCCGCACCGCGGCGGAGTCGAAGGGCGTGCCGTCGTGGAAGCGCACGCCCTCGCGCAGGTCCAGCTCGAGCGTGCGCCCGTCGTCCGTGGGGCGCCAGGCCGTCGCGAGCCCCGGGACGGCCCGGCCCTCGGTGTCGGTGTGCACGAGCCGGTCGTAGGTGAGGAACAGCAGCGTGTTGTCCGTGCTCGACGAGGCGCGGTGGGGGTCGAAGCGGCTCACCCCGATGGTGTTGGCGTAGCGGAACACGGCGGCGGGATCGGCGGGGCCCGCGGCGGGCCGCGAGGCACCCGAGGAGCCGATCGGGGCGCAGGCGGCCAGCAGCGGCAGCGCGACGGCGCCAGCCAGCACCGACCGCCGGGACAGCCGGGCCGTCACTGGGCCGCCGCCTTGGCCACCCCGCGGAACTCCGGCCGGTCGGCGAGACCGGGGTGGAAGTCCAGGACCTGCGGCGACAACGCCACCGGCGGCGTCGCGTAGTAGAGGATCACCTCGAAGGCCTGGTCGACGAACTCGCGCATCTGGGCGTGCAGGGCGTCGGCGCGGGCGGCCGGGTCGACGGTGCGCAGCACGGTCTCCTGCAGGCGTTGCATCTCCGGCGTGGTGTGGCCGCCGGGGTTGTTGAAGCCGTCCGGCAGGTACCGCAGCCCGGTCGTCTGGGCCGGGTCCGGGCGGCCGCCGCCCGGGCCGAGCAGGAGGTCGCCCTGCTTGCGCACGAAGAACTCGTCGGTGATCTGCGCGCCCTCGAGGACCCGGCTCGTCATCGTGATCCCGACGGCGGCGAGGTCGGCCTGGATGGCCTCCGCCACCCGCTGCACGTCCGGGCTGGTCGCGACGAGCGCTTCGAACGTGAAGCCCGTCGGCAGCCCGGCCTCGGCCAGCAGCTGCCGCGCCCTCGCGGGGTCGTACGGGTACGGGTCGGGGCCGATCGACGGGTCGTGGCCCGGGCTCCACTCCGGCAGCGGCTGGGCGGCCAGCTCGCCGTAGCCACGGGCGAGGACGTCGACCAGCGCCTGCCGGTTGATCGCGTGCCAGATCGCCCGCCGCACGCGGACGTCGCCGAACGCCGACCGGGTCCGGTTCGGCTGGAAGTACCAGAAGTTGCTGGTCCGGCCCGGCTCCACGCGGACGCCCGACGCCTGCGCCTCGGCGACCTGCTCCGGCGACAGCACGGCCCCGTCGATCTGCCCGCCGCGCAGGGCGTTGAGCCGGGTCACGGAGTCGGTGTAGATCGGCATGTCGATGCCGGCGACGCGCACCGCCGCGGGGTCCCAGTAGTTCTGCGCCGCGCGGTACTCGATCCGCGCCCCGGGCTGGTAGGCGGTGACCCGGAACATACCGGCGCCGACCGGGTTCTGGTCCAGGTCCGGGTTGTCGAAGGCGCCCGGGCTGATCATCGCGCCGGCCCGGTCGGAGAGCACCAGGGGCAGCGACGCCGTGGGCGCGGTGAGCACGAACCGGACCCGGTCCGGGGCGAGCACCTCCACGGAGCGCACCGGCCGCAGCTCGGGCGCGACGGCGCTCCCGGTCACGGTCTTGGCGCGTTCGATGTTGGCCTTCACCGCCGCCGCGTCGAACGGGGTGCCGTCGTGGAACGTGACGCCCTGCCGCAGGGTCATGTCCATCGTGGTCCCGTCCGGGCCGAACTCCCAGGCGGTGGCGAGCCCGGGCACGGCGCGGCCGTCCGCGTCGGTGTGCACGAGCCGGTCGTAGGTGAGGAAGAGGTGGGTGTTGTCGTTGCTGGAGCTGGCCCGGTGCGGGTCGAACCGGCTGAGCCCCACGGCGTTGGCCCACCGCAGGATCGCGTTCGGGTCGGCCGGCCCGGAGGCCTGCTCGGCCCCGCCGCCGGAGGTGGGGATCGGGGCGCAGGCCGCCACGAGGACGAGCAGCAGGGCCGCGGTGACGACCCGGACGGCGCGGAGCATCCTCATCGGACCGTCACCCCGCGGAACTCGGGCCGGTGCATCAGCCGCGGCACGAGCCCGACGACCCGCTGCGACTGCACCACGACGTCCTCGGGGAACACCACGGGGATCTCCAGGACCTGGTCGACCACCTCGTCGACCAGGTCGTGCATCACGGCGGACCGCGCGGCCGGGTCGGTCGTCGCGAGCGCCTGCTTGTGCAGCTCCTCCAGCCGGGGCGTGGTCTGCCCGCCCGGGTTGCCGAAGCCGTTCGCGGTGTACCGGGTGGCGACGGTCATCGACGGGTCCGCCCGCGGGCCCCAGGAGGCGAGCATGGCGTCGTACCGCTCCTGCACGAACATCAGGTCCCCCATGGTGTCCGGCGCGGCCGGCGAGATCTCCATCGTGACGCCGACGGCGGCGAGCTGGGCCTGGATGGCCTCGGCCAGCGGCTGGTAGTCCGAGCCGGTCGGGATCACCGTCGAGAACCGCAGCCCCTCACCGACCCCGGCCTCGGCCAGCAGCCGGCGGGCGAGGTCGGGGTCGAACCGGATGGCGTCGTCGCCGAGGTCGGGGTCGTAGGCCCAGTAGCCCGGGACGAAGGGCTGCGCCGAGACCGTGGCCAGCCCGCGGTAGACGCCCTGCCGGATCGCCTCCCGATCGAGGGCATGGTTGAGCGCGCGCCGCACCCGCAGGTCGCCGAAGGCGGAGCGGGCGCGGTTGAGCACGAAGTAGTTGAAGTTCAGCGAGCCGGCCGTGCTGACCTCGAGCCCGGTCTGTTTCGCCTGGTCGAGCAGGGCGGGCGGCACCCGGCACGCGTCGACGACGCCGGTGCGCACGGCGTTGAGCCGGGTGGCGGCATCGGCGATGTGGTGGATCTCCAGCTTCTCCGTCGCGGCCGCCGCGGGGTCCCAGTACCCGGGGTGCCGCTCGAAGCGGGTGATCTGCCCACGATTGTGCTCGACCATCCGGTACATGCCCGCCCCGACCGCGACGGCGTCGAGGTCGACGCCGTCGGCGAGGGCCTTCGGGCTCACCATCGCCCCGGCCCGGTCGGACAGCACGGCGGGCAGCGACGCCGACGGGTACGACAGCCGCAGCACCGCCGTCAGCGGGTCGCGGACCTCGACCGAGGCGATCGGATCCAGCTCGGTCCGCACCGCCGAGCCCTGGACCGTCTTCGCCCGCTCGATGTTGGCCTTCACCGCGGCGGCGTCGAACGGCGTCCCGTCGTGGAACGTCACCCCGGGCCGCAGGTCCAGGCGCAGCGCGAGCGGGTCCTCCCAGGCCCACGCCCGGGCCAGGCCAGGTTCCGGCTCGCCGACGGGGGACTGGTGCACCAGCCGGTCGTAGGCCGGGAACAGGGTGACCCCGTCCTGGCTGATCGAGGCCCGGTGCGGGTCCAGCCGGCTCGGTGTGAGCTCGTAGGCGTACCGGAAGACGCCCGGCGGGCCCTGGGCCGCCGTGCCCGAGGACGGGATCGGGGCGCAGCCGGCGACCGTGACGAGCCCCGCGACCGGGACGAGGCCGAGGAACGTCCTGCGCTTCACTGCTGCTTCCTCACGGCCAGCTTCTGGAAGTCGACCTGGCCGGTCACCAGCAGCTCGAAGCCGGCGATCTTCGCGTTGGTCGCGATGACCGACTCGTCGAGCACGATCGGCACCTGGAAGGCCTGGTCGACGAGCTCGCCGACCTCCTGGTGGATGGTGTCGCGGCGCTTGTCGGGGTCGAGGGTGTCGAGGGCGGTGCGCTGCAGCTCCTCGAGCCGCGGGGTGGTGACGCGGCCGGGGTTGGAGAACCCGGTGGAGGTGAACTGCAGGTCGATGGTCATCGACGGGTCCGGCCGGCCGCCCCACTGCGAGACCAGGGCGTCGCCCTGCTGCTGGCGGTAGTAGACGTCCGCGGTCTGCGCCGCCTCGACGTTGCGGATGTTCGCCTTGATCCCGACCTCGGCCAGCATCTGCTGGATCGCCTCGCCGGCCTGGGTGTAGGTCGACAGCGCGGTCACCAGCATCTCGAACTCGAACCCGTTCGGCAGGCCGGCCTCGGCGAGCAGCTGCCGGGCCTTCGCCGGGTCGTGCGGGTAGAAGTCGCCGGGGTAGGCGGGGTTGTAGGCGTAGTAGTCCGGCGGGAAGGGCTGCACGGTCGGCTGCGCGGCGCCGAAGTAGATGCCCTGCGCGATCGCCTGGCGGTTCACCGCGTAGTTGAGGGCCTGGCGCACCTTGGGGTCGCCGAACTCGGAGCGGGCCCGGTTCAGGTACAGCACCAGGTAGGTCAGCGTGGTGTCGCGGTGCACCGTCATGCCCGGCAGCCCGCTCGCCTCGCCGGCCAGCCGGCCGGACAGCAGCGCGACGTCGACCTCGCCGGTCCGCAGCGCGTTCATCCGGGTCACGTCGTCCGGCAGGATGCGCAGCTCGATGCGCTTCGCGCCGACGACGTCGGGGTTCCAGTAGTCGGGGTTGCGCTCGTAGACGATCACGTCGTTGGGCCGGTACGAGGTCACCTTGTACATACCGGTGCCGACCGGGGCGAGGTCGAGATCGGGGTTGTCGAACGCCGTGGGGCTCACCATCGCGCCCGCGCGGTGGGACAGCAGGCCGAGCAGCATGCTGTTGCGCTGCGCCAGCCGCAGCAGCACCGTGTTCGGGTCCGGCGTCTCGACCGAGGTCACGCTCGCGAGGTCCGCCGCCACCGACGAGCCCTCGACGGTCTTCTCCCGCTCGATGTTGGCCTTGACCGCGGCGGCGTCGAACGGCGCGCCGTCGTGGAAGCGGACGTTCTCTCGCAACGTCATCCGCAGCGCGAGGCCGTCGTCCTGCCACTCCCAGGCCGTCGCCAGCCCCGGGATCGGGTCGCCGTTCGAGGACAGGTGCACGAGCCGGTCGTAGACGGGGGCGAGGTAGCGGATGTCCTGCCCGTTCGTGGAGCGGTGCGGGTCGAACCGGCTGGGGCCCACGGCGTCGGCGTAGCGGATGGTGGCCTCGGGATCGAGGTCCTCCCGGGCGACCGGCGCCTGGGAGGCGCCGCCGGAGCTGCCGGCGGGGGAGATCGGGGCGCAGCCGGCCAGGGCGACGGCGAGCAGCGCGGTGAGCAGGGCCGTGAACAGTGCCGGGACACGACGGATCGGCATGGGCGGTCCACCTTCTCCAGGCCCGCGACGATGCGGGACGCAAGAATACGAGGGATCGCCGGGGACGTGCCGGCGTGGCGCCATTCTGAGCACGAGTGGGCGCGATTCACAAGACGCCGTTTCTCCGCATTGCCGGTGGCGCCCAAGATGATCTTGCGGCGCCGCGAGGGTCAAGCGGAGGTCAAGGATGCGCGATACGCCCGAGTAGGTTCCCAGCTCAGACGTGTCTCCTGGTAAAGAGCCGGTTGACGGACGGTGTGACGCTTGCTACCTTTCTGAACGATCGTTTAGTGCGGAGGCGTCGCGCGACGGGGGCGTGCCCGTCCGCGGACGACGATTCTCCGTGTCCATTTCCCGACCGATCCCGAATCCTTCTTTCCCGCCACCCGGTCGCAGTTCCCCTCGCGACACCGCCGTCTGCTGGGAGGGTGCCCGCCCGTGCTCCGGTACACCGTCCGGCGCGTCCTGATGATGGTCCCGCTGCTCTTTCTCGTGTCCCTCGGCGTCTTCGCGCTGGTCCTGATGATCCCGGGCGATCCGGCCATCACGATCGCCGGCGAGAACGCCACCGAAGCGCAGATCGACGCCACCCGGGAACGCCTCGGCCTGAACGACCCCGTCCTCGTCCAGTACGCCGCCTGGGCCGGCAACGCCCTCACCGGCGACCTCGGCAGCTCGCTGTTCAGCAACGAGTCCGTGACCGGCGCGATCGCCGGCCGGTTCCCCGTCACGCTCGCGCTCACCCTGGCCGCCATGCTGATCGCGCTGCTGATCGCCGTGCCGGCCGGTGTGGTCGCGGCCCTGCGGCGCGGCCGCTGGCAGGACCGCGGGGCCACGCTCTTCGCCTCCGTCGGCATCTCCCTGCCCAACTTCTGGGTCGGGATCCTGCTGATCATGGCGTTCGCGCTGGCCTTCCCGATCTTCCCGGCGGTGGGCTACACGCCGATCTCCGAGGGCGTCGGGGCCTGGGCCCGCGGCCTGGTCCTGCCCGGCATCACCCTCGGCACCGCGGTGGCCGCCGAGATCACCCGCCAGCTGCGCGGGTCGCTCACCGACACCCTCCAGCAGGACTTCATCCGGACCGCCCGGGCCAACGGGCTCAGCGGCCGCGCCGTGGTCCTCAAGCACGGGATGAAGAACGCCGCCGTCCCGGTGGTCACGGTGATCGGCTTCCAGGTCGGCTTCCTGCTCGGCGGCTCCGTGATCGTCGAGCGGGTGTTCGGCCTGCCCGGGCTCGGCGACCTCGCGATCCGCGCCGTGCTGCAGCGGGACATCCCGATGATCCAGGGGATCGTCGTCGTCGCCGCCCTGATCGTGATGCTCGTGAACCTGGTCGTGGACCTGTCCTACGGCTGGCTCAACCCGAAGGTGAGGCAGGCGTGACGGCCACCGCCCTCGACCGGCGCGAGGCGCTCGCGCCGCCCGAACCCAGCGCCCGGGCGCGCTTCCTGCGCCGCTTCCGGCGGCAGCGGCTCGCCCTCGCCGCCCTGGTCTACCTGGTCCTCGTCGTCCTCGCGGCGGCGCTCGCCCCGCTCCTGGCCACGCACGACCCGCTGGCCCAGAACCTCGGCTCGGTGCTGCAGCAGCCCGGCGGCGGGCACGTCCTCGGCACGGACGACCTGGGCCGGGACGTGTTCAGCCGCGCCCTCTACGCCGGCCGGGTCTCGCTGGTCGCCGCGGCCCAGGCCGTGGGCGTCGCGGTGGTGCTCGGCGTGATCCCGGGGCTGATCGCGGGGTACGCCGGCCGCAAGGTCGACGCGGTGATCATGCGGCTCACCGACGCGCTGATGAGCTTCCCGCCGCTGATCCTCGCGATCGCCTTCGTCGGCGTGCTCGGCCCGAGCCTGACCAACGCGATGTTCGTGATCGGCGTGATCTTCGCGCCGCGGTTCGTCCGGCTGGTCCGCGGCACCGTGCTGTCGATCCGCGAGGAGACGTTCGTCGAGGCCTCGCGCTCGATCGGCACCCCGACGCCGCGGGTGATCGTCCGGCACGTGCTGCCCAACGCGCTCTCGCCGCTGATCGTGCAGATCTCGCTCACCGCGGCGATGGCGATGCTCGCCGAGGCGAGCCTGAGCTTCCTGGGGCTCGGCGTGCAGCCGCCCGACGCGAGCTGGGGCTCGATGATCGAGCGCGGCTTCCGCTACACCGCCACCGCGCCCTGGCTGACAGTGTTCCCGGGCCTGCTCATCGCCCTGACCGTGCTGGCGTTCAACATCCTCGGCGACGGCCTGCGGGACTCGCTCGGCCGAGAGATCCGGAGGGGGTCGTGACCGAACCGCTCCTCGTGGTGGAGGGCCTGGAGGTCGAGTTCGCCACCGACCGGGGCTGGGTGCAGGTGCTCGACGGCGTGTCGTTCACCGTCGACCGCGGCGAAACGGTCGGGCTGGTCGGCGAGTCCGGCTCCGGCAAGACCGTCACCAGCCTCACCGTGCTCGGATTGCTGCCCCCGGAGTCCGCGCGGATCACCGCCGGCAGCATCCGGCTCGACGGCCGCGAGCTCGTCGGGCTGCCGCGCCGGAAGATGGAGGCGCTCCGCGGCGACGAGCTGTCGATGATCTTCCAGGAGCCCATGACCAGCCTCGACCCGGCGTTCCGGGTCGGGGACCAGATCGCGGAGGTGGTGCGGCGGCACCGCGGCGGGTCGAAACGGGCCGCCTGGGCCCGGGCCGTCGAGGTGCTCTCGACCGTCGGGATCCCGCACGCGGAGCGCCGCGCCCGCAGCTACCCGCACGAGTTCTCGGGCGGCATGCGGCAGCGCGTGATGATCGCGATGGCGCTGTCCTGCGAGCCCAAGCTGGTGATCGCCGACGAGCCGACGACCGCCCTCGACGTGACGATCCAGGCCCAGGTGCTGGACCTGTTGCGCGCCATGCGGGACGAGTTCGGCACCGCGGTGGTGTTCGTGACCCACGACCTCGGGGTGGTCGCCGACATCTGCGACCGCGCCGTGGTCATGTACGCCGGGCAGGTCGTGGAGCGGGCCGGGGTCGACGCGCTCTACGAGCACCCGCGCCACCCCTACACCGAGGCGCTGCTGTCGGCGATGCCACAGCTCACGGCTCGTTCGGGGCGGCTGGCCACGATCCCCGGCTCCACCCCGCCGGCGGGTGCGATGCCGGCCGGCTGCCGGTTCCACCCGCGGTGCGGGCACGTCGTCGAGGCCTGCCGGGACACCGCCGTCGTCGAGCACCCGCTCGCCGAGGGCGGCACCAGCCGATGCCTGCGCGTGTCCGACCTGGCCCTGAAGGGGAGCGCATGACGAACGCGGTGAACGCGTCGGAATCCACGTCCGGGTCCGTGTCGCCGCGGGCCGACTCCGCCGGCCCGGTCGCCGAGGTCGAGGACCTGACTGTCGACTTCCGGCTGCGGGGCGGGATCCTCGGCCGCGCCGGCACCCTGCGCGCGGTGCGCGGGGTGAGCCTGGAGATCGGCGAGCGCGAGACGCTCGGGCTGGTCGGCGAGTCCGGATCGGGCAAGTCGACGACGGGGCGGGCCATGCTGCGGCTCGTCGAGCCGACGGCCGGCTCGGTCCGGCTCGACGGCGAGGAGATCACCGCCCTGGGCCGCGGCGACCTGCGGCTGGCCCGGCGGCGGATGCAGATGGTGTTCCAGGACCCGTACTCGTCGCTCGACCCCGCGATGGTGGTGGGGGAGAGCATCGGCGAGCCGCTCGACGTCCACGAGTCGCTCTCCCGGTCCGAGCGGACGACCCGAGTGGGGGACCTGCTCGAGCAAGTGGGGCTGTCGGCGACGTACGCCCAGCGCTATCCGTACGAGTTCTCCGGCGGGCAGCGGCAGCGGCTGGCGATCGCGCGGGCCATCGCCCTCAACCCGAGGCTACTGGTGTGCGACGAGGCGGTCAGCGCGCTCGACGTCTCCACCCAGAACCAGATCCTCAACCTGCTCGAGGACCTGCAGGCCGAGTTCGGGCTGTCGTACCTGTTCATCGCGCACGACCTCGCCGTCGTCCGGCATATCGCGCACCGCGTGGCGGTGATGTACCTCGGCGAGATCGTGGAGACGGCTCCGACCGACCGGCTCTTCGACCGGCCCGCGCACCCCTACACGGAGGCGTTGCTCTCGGCCGTGCCGGTGCCGAACCCGCGCCGGCAGCGGGAGCGGGAGCGGATCGTGCTGCGCGGCGAGGTGCCCGACGCCGCCAACCCGCCCTCGGGCTGCGCCTTCCATACGCGCTGCCCCCACGTGATGGACGTCTGCACGGTCGAGGCCCCGCCCGTCGTCGTCGCCCCCGGCGGCGGCACGGTGCGCTGCCACCTCCACACCTGAGAACGCTGCTGTGCGCGGTAAGTGGTGCTGGAGCACCACTTACCGCGCACGGGCGGCGGAGCCGCTAGACGCGCTCGAGGATGGTGGCGTTGGCCTGGCCGCCGCCCTCGCACATGGACTGCAGGCCGTAGCGGCCGCCGGTGCGGTGCAGCTCGTGGATCATCTTGGTGGCCAGGATGGCGCCGGTGCCGCCGAGCGGGTGGCCGAGGGCGATCGCGCCGCCGTTGGGGTTGGTCTTCGCGAGGTCGGCGCCGGTGTCCTGCGCCCACGCGAGCACGACGGGTGCGAAGGCCTCGTTGATCTCGAAGGTGTCGATGTCGTCGATGCCCAGCCCGGACCTCTTCAGCGCCGCCTGGGTGGCCGGGATCGGGCCGGTCAGCATGTAGACCGGGTCGTCGCCGACCACGGCGAGGGTGTGCACCCGGGCGAGCGGGGTGAGCGAGAAGCGGCGCACCGCGTCCTCCGACGCCACCAGCAGCGCGGCCGCGCCGATCGAGATCTGGCTCGCGACGCCGGCGGTGATCGCCCAGCCCTCGCGCAGCGGCTTCAGCCCGGCGAGCTTCTCCAGCGACGTGTCGCGGCGGGCGCCCTCGTCCGTGTCCAGCCCGGCGAGCGGGGCGATCTGGTCGCGGAAGCGGCCCTCGTCGATCGCGGCGATCGCCCGGCGGTGGCTCTCCAGCGAGAACCTCTCGAGGTCCTCGCGGGTGAATCCCCACTTCTCGGTGATCAGCTGGGCGCCGCGGAACTGCGAGATCTCCTGGTCGCCGTAGCGGTCGATCCAGCCCTGGCCCTTGGTGGAGGTACCCAACTCCTTGTTGACGATCCCGTTGGCCGTCATCGGCACCATGGCCATCTGCTCGACGCCGGCGGCGACGACCAGGTCCTGGGTCCCGGACATCACGCCCTGCGCGGCGAAGTGCAGCGCCTGCTGCGACGAGCCGCACTGCCGGTCGATCGTCACGCCGGGCACGCTCTGCGGCAGCCCGGCCGAGAGCCAGGCGGTGCGGGCGATGTCGCCCGCCTGGGCACCCGTCTGACTGACGCACCCCATGATCACGTCCTCGACGGCGGCCGGGTCCACACCCGTCCGCTCGACGAGCTCGCGCAGCACGTGTGCGCCGAGATCGGCCGGGTGCACCCCGGCGAGGGCTCCCTTGCGCGTCCCGACGGGTGTGCGGACGGCACCGACGATGAAGGCTTCTGCCACCGGATGACTCCCCTGCGCTGCGGATTCGGCGAACTGAACGATCGTACATTCAGTTCGCCGGTGATCGGCAGTCCCCGGAGCTGTGACGTCCTCGATGGACCGGGATCAGGCCGGGTGGTCGACGATCCGCATGACGATGAGGGTGTAGTGCTCGACGAGCTCCTCCATCGTCACCGGGCCCGCGGGGTCGTACCACTGGGCGATCGCGTTGCAGGCCGCCTGCGCGGCACGGCGGGCGTCGGCGGGGTGCTCGCAGCGGAAGGTGCCCTGCTCGACGCCGGCGTCGACGATGTCCGACCAGATCGTGCTGGCCTTGGTGCGCAGCCCGGCGAGCCGCTCCTCGTGGGCGGGCTCGAGGTTGCGCCACTCCCGGGAGGAGATGTTGCTCTCCGTCTGGCGCTGCACCCGGTACTCGACCGTGGCCTTGACCAGGGCACGCAGCCGCTCCGCCGGGTCGTCCCCCGCGGAGGCGAGCGCCTCGTCGCAGCGGCGGAAGTAGTCGAGGGTGTTCTCCTCGATCAGCGCCGCGAGCAGGTCCTGCTTGCTCGGGTGCCAGTAGTAGAGCGCCGACAGGGACAGCCCGGCGCGCTTGGCGATGTCCCGGATCGACGCGCCGTGGTAGCCGCGCTGCTCGAAGACCTCGCGCGCGGCCGCCGCGATCGCCTCGCGGCCGCCGCCACGGGGGATCGGTCCGCCCTCGGCCGACCGGTCTACTGCGGTGCTCACACCGGAGAGGATAAGGCCCGGATGCCCCTTCTGGCGGCACCACGGCGGTGTTAACTTAACGAGTGATCGTTCAAAGGTCCGCCAACGACGCCGGGAGGTAAGCGGATGACTGCGGCGACCACCATCGCGACGGGGAGTCCCCCCGATCTCGACGCGTTCCGCGAGCAGGCGCGCGCCTGGCTCCGCGAGCACGCGCCGGACCCGTCGCCGGTCACCGACATCGAGGCGGCGCGCGCCTTCCAGGCCGCGTTGTACGACGCCGGGTTCGCCGGCATCACCTGGCCGCAGGACGTGGGCGGCCGCGGCCTCTCCACGGCCCACCAGCAGGCCTTCTCCGACGAGGAGGCCGAGTACGAGCTGCCCACCTACCCGTTCACGATCGGGATGGGCATGTGCGGCCCCACGGTCAACGACCTGGGCACGCCCGAGCAGCGCACCCGCTACCTGCCGCGGCTGCTGCGCGGCGAGGACATCTGGTGCCAGCTGTTCTCGGAGCCGGGTGCGGGGTCGGACGTCGCTAGCCTGCAGACCCGCGCGGTCCTCGACGGCGACTCCTGGGTCGTCGACGGGCAGAAGGTGTGGACCACCAACGCCCAGTGGGCGGACTTCGGCGCGCTCCTCGCCCGCACCGACCCCGACCGGCCCAAGCACTCCGGGCTCACGATGTTCGTGGTCGACATGCACGCGCCGGGTGTCACCGTGCGGCCGCTCAAGGACATGTCCGGCCGGGCGCCGTTCAACGAGATCTACTTCGACTCCGTCCGGATCCCCGCCGACGCGGTGATCGGCGAGGTCAACGGCGGGTGGCACGCCGCCGTGACGATGCTGGGCCACGAGCGCGTCTCCATCGGGTCCCGGCGCCGGCCCAAGACCAACCCGCTCGACTTCACCGCGGTCGCCGCCCTGGCGCAGCGGCTGGGCGTGTCGGGCGAGCCGGCCACCCGGGAGCGGCTGGCCGAGCTGTACGCGCGCGAGCGCGTGCTGGAGCTGTTCAACGTCCGGCTGCGGCAGGAGGCCGCCGCGGGGATCGCGCCCGGGGCCCGCGGCTCCGTCGCGAAGCTGGCGGGCTCGATGCTCGCGCGGCTGGCCGTCGACACCGTCGGCGAGATCGCCGGGCCGGAGATCGTGGCCTGGGACCCGGAGGACACCACCGGGGCCGCGGTGGCGCTGGGGATCAACTCCACGCCGTCGTCGAGCATCGCGGGCGGGACCAACGAGATCCAGCGCGGGATCATCGGCGAGCGGGTCCTCGGCCTGCCGAAGGAGCCGTCGGTGGACAAGGGCGTGCCGTTCCGCGAGCTGAAGGTGGGGACGCAGAAGTGAGACTCGTGCTCACCGAGGAGCAGCAGGCCCTGCGCGCGGCGGTGCGCGACCTGTTGACGGACCGGGCCGCGTCGGCGCAGGTGCGCGCGGCGATGGAGTCGGAGACGGGGATCGACCGGGACCTGTGGACCCGGCTCGGCCGCGACCTGGACGTGCTCGGGCTCGTCGTGCCGGAGGAGTACGGCGGGGCCGGGGCCGGGCACGTCGAGCGGGCGGTGGTGCAGGAGGAGCTCGGCCGGGCGCTCGCGCCCACGCCGTTCCTCGGCTCGGCGGTCCTGGCCACGGACGCGCTGCTCGCGCTCGACGACGAGGAGGCCCGCCGCGAGTTGCTGCCGCGGCTGGTCTCCGGCGAGCTGATCGCGACCGTCGCCGTGGCCGAGCCCGGTGCGCCGTGGGGGCCGGGCGCCACCACCGCGATCGCGTCCGGGGACGGCTGGACCCTCGACGGGACCAAGACGCCGGTGGTCGCCGGCGACCTCGCCGACGTGCTGCTCGTCGTCGCGACCACGCCGGACGGGCCCGCCTGGTTCCGGGTCGACGCCGCGGACGTCGAGCGGACCACCCTGACCACGCTCGACCCGACGCGGCGGCTCGCGAAGGTCGTGCTGCGCGGCACGCCGGCGCGCAAGCTGGAGTCGGCCGATCCCGCGGGTGCGCTCGAGCGGGTCGCCGACCTCGCCACGATCGCGCTGGCCGCCGAGCAGCTCGGCGGGCTGCAGCGGGTCCTCGAGATGGCCACGGACTACGCCAAGGTGCGGGTGCAGTTCGGCCGCGCGATCGGCTCGTACCAGGCCGTGAAGCACGGGCTGGCCGACGTGCACTCCGACTGGGAGCTGGGCCTGTCCGGGCTGCGCTACGCGGCGTGGGCCGCCGACGAGGCCCCGGACGAGGTGCCGGTCGCGGCCGCGCTCGTGGCCACGTTCTTCGGGCCGGCCTATTTCAAGGCCGCCGAGGCGTGCGTGCAGTACCACGGCGGCATCGGCTACACCTGGGAGCACGACGCGCACCTCTACTACAAGCGTGCCAAGAGCACGGAACTGCTGTTCGGGGCGCCAGGGCGCGACCGGGCGCGGCTCGCCGACCGGCTCGGCGTCTGAGGAAGGGCGGCACATGACCGAGAGCACGACCGAGAACCCCGTACTCGTCGAGACGGCGGACGGGATCCGCACGGTGACCCTGAACCGGCCGCGGCGCAAGAACGCCCTGAACGCGGGGGCCTGGGACGGGCTGCAGACGGCCTTCGCCGACGCGGCGAGCGACCCGTCCGTCCGAGTGTTGGTGCTGACCGGCGCCGGCGGCGACTTCTGCGCCGGGGCGGACCTGTCCGGCGGACCGGCCGGCGGGCACCCGCTGAGCCGGATGCACCGCATCAACGAGGTCGCGATGGCCCTGCACAGCCTGCCGATGCCGACCGTCGCGAAGGTCAGCGGCGTGGCGGTCGGGGCCGGATGGAACCTGGCGCTGGGCTGCGACCTGGTGGTGGCCGAGCGCGACGCACGGTTCTCCCAGATCTTCGCCAAGCGTGGGCTGTCGGTGGACTTCGGCGGGTCCTGGCTGCTGCCCAAGATCGTGGGGCTGCAGCAGGCCAAGCGGCTGGCGCTGCTCGCCGAGATCATCGGCGCGGAGGAGGCGGAGCGGCTCGGCCTGGTGACCTACGTCGTCGAGCCCGGGACGGTCGACGCGTTCGTGGCCGACCTGGCCAAGACGCTCGCCGCCGGGGCGCCCATGGCGCTCGCCCAGTCGAAGCGGATGCTCAACGAGAACACCGACAAGACGCTGCGCGAGGCGCTCGAGAGCGAGGCCCGCGCGCAGACGATCAACTTCGCGGGCACGGACGCGCCGGCCGCCTTCGAGGCCTTCATGGCCAAGCGGGACCCGGTGTTCACGGGCGAGTGGGCGGTCAAGTGACCAGCACCCAGGATCCCGTGACCGAGCAGGCGTACACGGAGATCGCGTACGAGGTCTCCGACGGCGTCGCGACGATCACGCTCGACCGGCCGGACCGGCTCAACGCCTTCACCACCACGATGATGCGCGAGCTGGCCCGGGCCTACGGCGCGGCCGACGCCGACGACGCCGTGCGCGCCGTCGTCGTCACGGGGCGGG
Organism: Pseudonocardia sp. NPDC049154; assembly: GCF_040648315.1. Classification (NCBI taxonomy): domain Bacteria; kingdom Bacillati; phylum Actinomycetota; class Actinomycetes; order Pseudonocardiales; family Pseudonocardiaceae; genus Pseudonocardia; species Pseudonocardia sp. NPDC049154. The sequence continues at coordinate 1,465 of NZ_JBEZDN010000069.1, read as the reverse complement.
GGCGGGGCTTCTGCGCCGGCGCCGACCTGCAGCGGGGCGGGTCGACGTTCAACGCCGAGGACCCGGCCCGGGCCGCGGAGCGCCGCGACATCGGCACCATCGGCGGAGCCCCGCGGGACGGCGGCGGTGTCACGTCGCTGACCACGGCCGCGTGCCGCAAGCCGGTCATCGCCGCCATCAACGGGCCGGCTGTGGGCATCGGCGCCACGATGACCCTGCCGATGGACATCCGGCTGGCCTCGGAGACGGCGAAGTTCGGCTTCGTGTTCGCCCGCCGCGGCCTGGTGCCGGAGGCGGCGTCGAGCTGGTTCCTGCCGCGGATCGTCGGCATCTCGCAGGCCATGGAGTGGGTCGCCACCGGCCGGGTGTTCGGCGCCGAGGAAGCCCTCGCCGGCCGGCTGGTGTCGAAGGTCCTCCCGCCCGACGAGCTGCTGCCCCACGCCTACGGGATCGCCCAGGAGATCGCGGAGAACACCTCCGCGGTGTCGGTCGCGCTCAGCAAGCAGATGCTGTGGGCGATGCTCGGCGCGGACACGCCGTGGGAGGCGCACCGCGTCGACTCGCAGGCGATCTACCGGCTCGGGCAGAGCGCCGACGTGGTCGAGGGCGTGCAGTCCTTCCTGGAGAAGCGGTCGCCCGCCTTCCCGGACACGGTGAGCGCCGACTACCCGGACATCCTGGAGCGCTGGCCGAGCCGGCCGGCCGGGATGGACTGAGGGTTCGCGCCGGGGCGGGTCAGCCGTCCCGGCGCTGCTCCCGCTCGTCGCCCCGTCCTCCGGGCAGCTCGTGGCGGTGCTCGCGCTCCAGCTCCTGCTGGTCCTGCCGGTCCTTGGAGAACCCCAGGGCCCCGACCAGCGGGATCAGCAGGAAGGCGAGCCACGCCATCGGCACGCCGGCGGCGTTGAGCACGAAGAAGAGGATCAACGCGGCGATCGGGCTGGCCGCCGCGATCCGGGTGCCCCAGCTGCTGCCGAAGCGCCGCTGCGACACCGCGGCCTGCGGTCGGACGGCGGGTGTCGTGCCGGTTCCGCCCGCTCCGGGCAGCCGGGGGTGCGGCTCGGGCAGGTCCGTGAACAGGGCGGTCAGCTCGTCGGCGGTCACGGCGTTGGCCGCCACCGCGGAGCGGTCGGCGTACTCCTCGACGCCGAGGCGGCCGGCCTCCAGATGCGTGTTGAGCGCCGCCGCCGCGGCCTCGCGCTCGGCCGTGCCGATGCGCAGCTTCCCGTCGCCCCCCGTGGTCATGACCGCATTATGGATCCAGAGCGCACGGGGGCGGGGCTGTTACGCGCGTTGTGGATCCATGACGCGGGCTGCGGCCCGACTTCCGCGCGTTGTGGATTCACAACGCCGGCTCGAGGTGTCGGATCGCGGGGACGCTCCTATGGAGCGTCAAGCCGTGAGCGGCGGGTTTTCGAGCTGTCGGTAGAGCTGTCTGGTGATGTAGCGCTTGAGGCAGCGTTTGATC
>NZ_JBEZDN010000068.1:12112-43517 GCF_040648315.1 Pseudonocardia sp. NPDC049154 | reverse complement strand
CCGGTCCCATCCCGAACCCGGAAGCTAAGCCCTCCAGCGCCGATGGTACTGCACTCGCCAGGGTGTGGGAGAGTAGGTCGCCGCCGACATCAAACATCGAAGAGCGTCCCCACCGGGCAGGTGGGGGCGCTCTTTTTCGTATCTTCTCCGACGGCTGGAATCGCGCTCGCGATCACGGCCAGCGACGCGACGAGAACTGGAATTCCAGAGTGACTGATCGGGATGACAAGCGGGACGACCGCCGTGAGGGCGGTCCGCGCGGCCGCTCCGGCGACCGCCGCGACCGCGACGACCGCCGCGATGGCCGCCGAGACGATCGGCGGGGCGCCGGCCGGGTAGGGACCGGTTGGGGCGGTTCGGACGACCGGCGTGGCTCGCGCGACGACCGGTCCGACGCCCGGCGTGGCTCGGGTGGAGACCGCGGACGCGGCGGTTTCCGCGGCCGCGAGACGGGCCGGGACGACCGAGCCGGTGACCGCGGACGTGACGACCGCCCGGCTCGCGGCGGTCGCAGCGAGGCCAGCGAGAAGGTGTTCGTCGACCGCTGGGGCAGCGACGACCGGCGCGGTGGCCGGCCGCAGCGCGACGACCGGCGCAGCGGGTACGGACGCGACGACCGCCAGGGTGGGCGGGGCGACCGTCCGCGAGGGAACTACGGCGACGACCGCCGGGGCGGCTACTCCGACCGCCGGGACCGGTTCGACCGCGACGACCGCTCGGGCGGCTACCGGCGCGACGACCGTCCCCGCAGCGCGCCCCCCGGCGACCGTCCGCGCAACGACCGCGACGACCGCCGCGGTGGCTACTCCAGCGGCAGCCACGGCTCCCGCGACCGGAATGGGCGTGGCGACCGCGACGACCGTCGCGGCTCCTTCACCCGGGACGACCGCACTGAGCGCGGTGGCGGCCGGGACTTCCGAGACTCCCGCGGTCAGCGCGGCGACCGGGACGACCGGCGGGGCTCGTTCGACCGCGACGACCGTCGCGGTGGCCAGGACCGTGGTCCCCGGGGAGGCGGCCGCGACGACCGCGAGTCCCGTGACGTCCGCGGCCCGCGGGGTGACCGCGACGAGCGTCGTGAGTTCCGCTCGGGTCCGCGCGACGACCGCCGTGGCGGGTTCGACCGGGAGGACCGCTCCGGCGGCTTCCGGCGCGAGGACCGTCGCCGGGGCGTCGACCGGGACGACCGGCGGGGCTCGTTCGACCGCGGCGACCGCTCCGGCGACTTCCGCCGTGACGACCGTCCGCGGGGCCGCGACCGCGACGACCGCCGCGGTGGGTTCGACCGGGACGACCGGTCCGGCTTCCGGCGGGACGACCGTCCCCGGGGCGGCGACCGCGACGACCGCCGCGCCGGCTACTCGCGTGGTGCCGGTGACCGTGGTGGCCGGTTCGATCGCGAGAGCGGCACGCGCGGGTTCGGCCGCGACACCCGTGGGGGCGACAGCGACCGCCCGGAGCGGGGCGGCCCCCGCGACGGCCGTAGTGACGACCGCCGTGACGACCGCCCCGCCGCCTTCCGCCGGGAGGAGCGCGAGTCCCGCCCGGACCGTGGCGACGGGATCGGCGGGCCGCACCGCGGGGACCGGGGCACCGACGTCCGCGACCGCGGGTTCGAGCGGCGGGAGCGTCCGGCCGGGGGCGACCGCGGCTACCGCGGGGAGCGGGTCGGGCCGGTGCGCGGGCGTCGTGACGGCGGCCCCCGTGACGGCGACCGCCCGGGCCGCGGTCCGCGGGACCGCGGCGATCGGGGCGATCGTGGCGGTGACCGGGGTGGCGACCGCGAGCGGCGCGAGCGCCGCCCCGAGGGCGTGTCGACCTCGTTCATGGCCGAGCCCGAGCTGCCGGAGGGCGTGCGCCCCAACGAGCTCGACGCCGACGTCCGGCGCGACCTGCGGGGCCTGCAGAAGGAGACCGCGGAGAAGGTCGCCCTGCACCTGGTCGCCGCGGGCATGCTCGTCGACGACGACCCCGAGGAGGCCCTCGAGCACGCGCGGTACGCGCGGAAGCGGGCGTCGCGGATCGCCGTGGTCCGGGAGGCTGCGGGCATCGCGGCCTACCACGCCGGCGAGTGGAACGAGGCGCTCGGCGAGCTGCGGGCGGCCCGGCGCATGGGTGGCGGGCCCGGGCACATCCCGGTGATGGCCGACATCGAGCGCGCGCTCGGCCGGCCCGAGCGCGCCCTGGAGCTGGCACGCGGTCCGGAGGCCAAGGAGCTGGGACACGCCGAGCGGATCGAGCTCGCGATCGTCGCGGCCGGTGCCCGGCGGGACCTCGGGGAGATCGACGCCGCGGTCGTCGGGCTGCAGGGGGCGGACCTGGACCCGCGCAAGCGGGACCCGTGGAGCGCGCGCCTCTTCTACGCCTACGCCGACAACCTGCTGGCCGCGGGGCGCGAGGCCGACGCGGTGCAGTGGTTCGTCCACGCCGCGGACGCCGACGCCGCGGGCGAGACCGACGCGCGTCGCCGGCTCGCCGTGCTGACCGGCGAGGAGATCGAGGACGCCGACGACGGCTTCTCGATCGGCGAGGTCCACGAGGAGGACGACCCCGCCGCCGCTAGTCCCGGCGCGGACGACGAGCTCGACGCGGACGAGGACGAGACGGACGAGGACGAGGAGCTCGAGAACGACGAGCTCGAGGACGACGAGCTCGAGGACGAGAGCGACCTCGACGAGACCGACGAGCTCGACGAGAGCGACGTGCTCCACGAGACCGACGAGACCGACACCGACGCCGACCTCGCCGACGAGGAGGCCGACCTCGACGAGCTCGACGAGGACGACGACCTCGACGAGTCCGACGAGCTGGACGACGACGTCGACGAGAACGACGAGCTCGACGAGCTCGACGAGGACGAGGACCTGGAGGTGGACGGCGAGGAAGACACTCCCCGCCCCACCCTCGTCGCGCAGGAGTCCGCCGAGCCCGACGAGGACGGCGATCCCGAACCTCCGGTCGACACCTGGCCCGCGGAGGGTCCGGAGGGTGAGCCGTCCTGATGAGCGACGACCTCCTCTCCCGGTTCGACGTCCTGCTGGTGGACCTCGACGGCACCCTGTACGCGGGGCCGTCGGCGGTCCCCGGCGCCGTCGAGGCGATCGCGACCGCGCAGGACCGCGGCGTGCGGACCTCGTACGTCACGAACAACGCCTCGCGCCGGCCGTCGGACGTCGCGGCGCACCTCGCCGAGCTGGGTTTCCCGGCGACGACCGAGGACGTGCGCACCAGCTCCCAGGCCGGGGCCGCGATGCTCGCCGCGCAGCTGCCGGAGGGCGCGCGGGTGCTGGTCGTGGGGACGAGCGCGCTGGCGGAGGAGGTCACCCGCCGGGGTCTGCGGGTCGTGGACTCGGCCGACGACGCCGACGCCGTGGTCCAGGGCCACTCGCCCGACACCGGCTGGCGGAACCTGGCCGAGGCCACGCTCGCCATCCGGCAGGGTGCGCTGTGGGTCGCGACGAACGTCGACCCCACGCTCCCGACCGACCGCGGGCCGATGCCCGGCAACGGCTCGATGGTCGGCGTCGTGCGGATCGCGAGCGGGGCGGAGCCGCAGGTCGCGGGCAAGCCGGCGCCGACGCTGATCCAGGAGGCGCTGCGGGCGTCGGGTCGTGAGCGCGGGCTGGTGGTCGGCGACCGGCTCGACACCGACATCGAGGGCGGCAATGCGGCGGGGCTGCCGACGCTCGTCGTCCTGACCGGGGTGTCGACTCCGCGGGAGGTGCTCGAGGCGCACGAATCGCAGCGCCCGACCTACCTCGGTGCGAACCTCGGCGCGCTCTTCCAGCCGGCCGAGGACCTCGCCCCGGGCAGCCGTGACGGCTGGGCCGTGGGCGACGACCTCGTGCTGTCCGGCGAGGGCGACGACCTCGACGACCTCGACGCCCTGCGGGCGCTCTGTGCGGTCCACTGGGCGGCCGGCGGGGGAGCGGCGCGGGTGCGGGCCGAGGGCGATGCGGCCCGGGCCGCCGTCGACCGGCTCGGCCTGGCGTGAGCGGGGCCGGGCGCGCCCGTCGCGGCCCCGGTGCCCGCCTCGGCTACCGTGGCGATCACGCCGACGCCGTGAGTCGGACCCCGACCGGAGAGCTCGACCGATGACCGTCCCCCTGCCGGGCGACCCGCGCCCGATGTCCGCGCGCCCGCTCGAGGCCGTGCGCGCCGACGTCGAGGCCGCCCTCGGCGCCCTTGAGGCCGTCGCCGAGCGGCCCGCGGAGGAGCACGTCGCGGCCTTCGAGCGGGTCCACGCCGCGCTCGGCGCCGCGCTCGCGGCCGGCTCGCCCGAGCGGGCCTGAGCGGCGAGAACAGGCGAGGACCGCCGTGCCCACCCGTTCCCGGCTCGACGCCGAGCTCGTCCGCCGCAAGCTCGCGCGCTCGCGCCAGCACGCGGCCGAGCTGATCGGCGCGGGCCGCGTCACCGTCAACGGGCTGCCCGCCGGCAAGCCCGCGACCCAGGTCGACCGGGCGACCCCCGTCGTCGTCGAGGAGCGGGCGGACGAGCCGGAGTGGGCCTCCCGCGGCGCCCACAAGCTGCTCGGGGCGCTCGACGCCTTCCCCGACGTCCCGGTGGAGGGCCGGCGCTGTCTCGACGCCGGGGCCTCGACCGGGGGGTTCACCGACGTGCTGCTGCAGCGGGGGGCGCGCGAGGTCGTGGCCGTCGACGTCGGGTACGGCCAGCTGGTCTGGCGGCTGCAGTCGGACCCGCGGGTGCACGTGCACGACCGCACCAACGTCCGGGCGCTCGAGCCGGACGCGATCGGCGGGGTCGTCGACCTCACCGTCGCGGACCTGTCGTTCATCTCGCTGCGCACCGTCCTCCCCGCCCTCGTCGCGTGCACGGCGCCGGGTGGCACCCTGGTACCGATGGTCAAACCGCAGTTCGAGGTGGGCAGGGACCGGCTGGGCACGGGCGGGGTCGTCCGCGACCCCGAGCTGCGGCTCGCCGCGTTGACCGAGGTCGCCGACGCCGCGCGGGCCCTGGGGCTCACCGTGCGCGGCGCCGTCGCGAGCCCGCTGCCCGGCCCGTCGGGCAACGTCGAGTACTTCCTGCGCCTCGCCCGCGGCGAGGGGGAGGACGTGGGCGACGCGCCGCTCGCGCGGGCCGTCGAGGAGGGCCCCCGATGAGGGAGGTGCTGGTCGTCCTGCACGCGGGGCGCGCGACGAACCGGCGGGTCGCCGCCCGCGTCGCGCACCGCCTGGCGAAGGACGGCATCCGGCTGCGGGTGCTCGCGGACGAGTGGGCCGAGGTCGACAACGGCACCGACATGCCTCCGGAGCTGCGCCCGCTCGTCGTCGACGGCACGCCGGCGTGCGCGGCCGAGACCGAGGCCGTCCTCGTCCTGGGTGGCGACGGCACCCTGCTGCGGGCGGCCGACCTGGCCCGGCCCGCGAAGGTGCCGCTGCTCGGGGTCAACCTCGGCCGCATCGGCTTCCTCGCCGAGGCCGAGCAGGAGTCCCTGGGCGAGGCGCTCGACGCGATCGTGGCCGGGCGCTACGAGGTCGAGGAGCGCATGACGATCGACGCGGTGGTGCGCCACCGCGGACAGGTCCTCGACCAGACCTGGGCGCTCAACGAGGGCGTGGTCGAGAAGAGCACCCGCGAGCGGATCCTCGAGGTCATGCTGGAGATCGACGGCCGACCGGTCTCCAGCTTCGGCTGCGACGGCGTGATCTGCTCGACCCCGACCGGCTCCACCGCGTACGCCTTCTCCGCCGGCGGGCCGCTGATCTGGCCGCAGGTCGAGGCGATGCTGGTGGTGCCGAGCAACGCGCACGCGCTGTTCGCGCGGCCGCTGGTCGTGTCGCCGTCGAGCCACGTGGCCGTCGAGATCGACGCGACCGGGCCGCCCGCCGTCCTCGACTGCGACGGCAGGCGGGTCATCGACCTCCCGCCCGGCGCCCGCGTCGAGCTCTGCCGTGGCGTCGAGCCGGTCCGGATGATCCGGCTGCAGGCGCAGCCCTTCGCCGACCGGCTGGTGCGCAAGTTCGACCTGCCCGTCCGCGGCTGGCGCGGCGCGCCGGAGATCCCCGACGAGCACTGAGCCGCCCGCGACCCTCCGGACACGCCCGGACACGTCGCGCCGCGGTCTGTGCGCGGATCTGTCGGGGGCGGCCCGTATCGTGCGGCCCATGCTGGCCGAGATGCGCATCCAGGGCCTCGGCGTGATCGACGACGCCACGCTCGAGCTGGACCCGGGCCTCACCGTGCTGACCGGTGAGACCGGTGCGGGCAAGACGATGGTGGTGACCGGGCTGTCCCTGCTGGGCGGCGGCCGGGCCGAGGCGTCGCGGGTCGCCGAGTCCGCGTCGCGGGCCGTCGTCGAGGGTCGCTTCGAGCGCAGCGGCGCCGCCGCGCTGGAGCTGGCCGAGGAGGTCGGCGCTGAGGCGGACGAGGACGGCACCCTGATCGCGGTGCGCACCGTGTCGGCCGACGGACGGTCTCGCGCCCATCTCGGCGGACGGTCGGTCCCGGTGGGTGTGCTGGGCCGGCTCGCCGAGGCCACCCTCGCCGTCCACGGGCAGAACGACCAGCTCCGCCTGCTGCGCCCCGCGGACCAGCGCGCGCTGCTGGACCGGTACTCGGGGGACTCGGTGGCCAAGCCGCTCGGGGCGTACCGGGAGATCCGCGCGGAGTGGCAGGCCGTGTGCGCCGAGCTCGTCGAGCGCCGGGACAACGCGCGCCGGCTGGCTCAGGAGGCGGACATGCTCCGCCACGGGCTGACCGAGATCGAGGCGGTCGCGCCGGAGCCGGGGGAGGACCGCGAGCTCGTCGAGGAGGCGAAGCGGCTCGCCGCGGCGGACGACCTGCGCGAGGCCGCCGGGCTGGCCCGCGCGATGCTCTCCGGCTCGGACGACGGGGAGACGCCCGGCGCCGTCGGGCTCGTCGGCGAGGCGCGCAACCGCCTGCACTCCGGCGGCGACCCGGAGCTGGTGGCGCTGGACCCGCGGCTGGGGGAGGCCCTCGCCGTGCTGACGGACGTCGCGGGCGAGCTGTCGTCGTACCTCGACCGGCTCGACGCGGATCCGGAGCGGCTCGCCCAGGTGCTCTCCCGGCAGGCCGAGCTCAAGGCGCTGACCCGCAAGTACGCCGCGGACATCGACGGCGTGCTGGAGTGGGCCGCGCAGGCGCAGGAGCGCCTCGCCGGGCTCGACACCTCGGACGAGGCGCTCGCCGCGCTGGCCGCGCGGCGGGACGCGCTCGCCGCCGACCTGGCCGGGCACGCGGCGGCCCTGAGCGCCGCGCGGGCCGAGGCCGCCGGCCGGCTCGCCGCGGACACCACCGCCGAGCTGGGCGGGCTCGCGATGAAGGACGCGGAGCTGCACGTCTCCGTCGCGCCGCGGGCGGCCACCGGACCCGAGGCGGCCGACGCGCTGCTGGTGGAGGGCCGCTGGGTGGTCGCCGGGTCCGACGGGGTGGACGAGGTGGAGCTGCGGCTCGTCCCGCACCCCGGCTCGGCGCCGCAGCCGCTGCACAAGGGCGCCTCGGGCGGCGAGCTGTCCCGGGTGATGCTGGCCCTCGAGGTCGCGCTCGCGGGCGCGGACCCGGTGCCGACCATGGTGTTCGACGAGGTCGACGCCGGCGTGGGCGGTCGCGCCGCGGTCGAGATCGGCCGCCGGCTGGCCCGGCTCGCCGCGCGCCACCAGGTCATCGTGGTCACGCACCTGCCGCAGGTCGCCGCCTACGCCGACCGGCACCTCGTGGTGCAGAAGAAGCGCGGCGAGGGCATCACCCGCAGCAGCGTGCGCACCCTGCCCGAGGCCGACCGGATCGTCGAGCTGGCGCGGATGCTCGCGGGGCTCGACGACACCGACACCGGCCGTGCCCACGCCGAGGAGCTGCTGGCCGCGGCCCGCACGCACCGCGAGCAGGACCGGGCCGAGCCCCGCAGGCGCCGTCGGAAGGGCTAGAGCTGTTCTGCCCTCGGCGGGAGGCGTCGCGGTCCGCTCAGGGCCCGGTCCCAGGCCGTCACGTGATGCGTGCACTGGACAGGGGCCCGAGAACGGCGGAGCCCGCCTCCCTGACGGGAAGCGGGCTCCTGGGCGTGGGTCCGCTCAGATGACGCGCACGCCGGTGGCCTGCGGGCCCTTCTGGCCCTGGCCGACCTCGAACTCGACCCGCTGGCCCTCGTCGAGGCTGCGGAAGCCGCCGCCGTCGATCGCGGAGTAGTGGACGAAGACGTCGGCGCCGCCGCCGTCCTGCTGAATGAAGCCGAAGCCCTTCTCACCGTTGAACCACTTCACGGTTCCCTGTGCCATGTCTGCTCCTCGCTGGTGCTGGGCTCGTCCGCGACGTGCGGGGCCCGGCCGACCTTGATGGGAGCGATTCCGGCGTCCTCGTGACGCCGTCCCGCACTCCACCGCTTGTTCTCGCGAGCGTGCAGGACACGAACCTCGAAAACCGAACGACCTACTTCCCCCAACGGTCGAAGGCACGCGGAAGTTCCCGATCGGCGCATCTTTCTCGTCGCCGCTGGTCGGGGGCATGGTGCAGAAGACGCGGAGTCCGGTGGTCGCGTCGGCGTCGTCGGTGTCCACGGCACCCGTCGTCCGTGCCATTGCGCGGCGGGTCGGCCGGGGTCAGGCTGGGGCCGCCGACGACTCGTCGTCCTGAGCCGTCCGCTCACCCCGAACGACGGGAGGGTGCATCTCGATGCCCCACACCGAGCAGTGCAGTCGATGCGGTCGGGTCGTCGACTCCGCCTCGGCCGAGTACATCGACTGGCAGACCTACGGCGACGGGCTGGCCGTGTGCCCGGGATGCCTCACGCCGTCCGACCGGCAGGACGGCGAGAGCGCTCTGCTCACCGAAGGCGAGAACGACGCGATCCTGCGCGATCTCGACCCGGACAACGACGCCCAGTAGCGCAGCCGGCCCGGGCCGGGAGGACCCGTTCGCCGTTCGCGAGGCCGACGCCACCGAGGCCTCAGCGCTTCCCGACCCAGTCCGTCACGGCGTCGAGGACCGCGGGGTCGATCGTCGTCTCGATCGCGGCGTACTCGGCGGGCGAGCCGGTCGGGGCGGGCTGCATGAGGTGGTTGAGCCCGTCGAAGGTGCGGATCATCGCGTCGGGCGAGCCGGCCAGCGCCTCCCGCATCGGGCCCTCGCTCTGTGCCGGCGGGACCTGCAGGTCCTTGGACCCGAAGAACGCGAACACCGGGATCCGCAGGGCGGCGAGGGCCGGCCGCGGGTCGTAGGTGAGGAACGGGACCAGGGCCGGCACCTGCGCGGCCGCCGCGTCGGCCTGCTCCGCCGGCAGACCCTGCGCCACCGCCTGCTCCCGGGCCGTCCGCTCCGCGCCCGCCACGTCGCCGGCCCGTACCTGCGCGACCATCTGCCGCACCCGGCCGACCTGCGCCTCGACCTGGTCGGCCGGCGCTCCGGCCGCGGCCAGGATCAGGCGGTTCTGCTCCACCAGCACGTCGCCGCCCCCCACCGAGGGGCCGGCCATGAGCACCGCGAACGCGATGTCGCCGGGTGCGGAGCGCTGCACCGCCAGCGGGGCGAGGTAGCCGCCCTCGCTGTGCCCGAACAGGCCGATCCGCGCCGGGTCGACCTCCTGCCGGGTGCGCAGGTGGGCGACGCCGGCGCGCGCGTCGTCGGCGAGGTCGGCGTACGGGGTGCCCGCGGCCGAGCCGCCGGACCTGCCGACGCCGCGGTCGTCCGTGCGCAGCACCGCGACGCCCGCCCGGGTCAGCGCGTCGGCGAGCACGAGGAAGGGCTTGTGCCCGGCGAGCGTCTCGTCCCGGTCCTGCGCGCCGCTGCCCGTGATCATCACGACGGCGGGGAAGGGGCCCGGACCCTCGGGCGTGGTGACCGTGCCGGCGAGGGTGACGTCGCCGCTGGGGAACGTCACGTCCTCGCTGCGGTAGGGGTACGGCTGGACCGGGTTCTGCGGCCGGGCGGGCGGCGGCAGCGTGCCCCTGGTCAGCGAGAACGGGAAGGTCTGACCGGACTGCGTGAGGTCGCCGCGCAGCGCGTCGCCGTCGACGGTGCCGCGGAAGGCCGGGTCGCCGGGGATGTCCGGGACGGCGAAGGAGACGGCGTCGCCGTCGACCCGGACCGCGGAGAGCTCCACGCCGGTGAGGCCCTGCGAGGGGATGTCGATGGTGCCCGACGTCCCGTTCTCGGCGAGGTGCACGCCGATCGGCAGCGGTGAGCCCGGGATCTCGACCGCCCCCTGCCAGTCGCCGGCGGCAGACGCACCGGTCGGGGCCGCGCAGCCCGTCGCCACCACTCCCAGTACGGCGAGCACGGACAGGGACAGGGCGAACGCCCCCCGACGAACCATGAACACGATCATGCCCGAGGGCGGCGCCGGACGGCCCGCGGTCCCGCCACCGGGATCGTCGGGGCGGGTGACGGGGCGGTCACGGTGCGGCGCGCCTTCACCGATCCGCGCGGGGGCGGTGCCAGGGTGCGCGGCATGAAGCTGACCGGCCTGCTGCACCGCTCGCGACCCGAGCTGCCCGGGCTCGCCGGGACCGCGCGCGTCGACAAGCGCACGGACGCGTTGCTCAAGCGGCTCAAGCCGGGCGAGATCGCGGTGCTCGACCAGATCGACATGGACCGCGCGACGGCCGACGCCCTGATCGCGGCGGAGGTCGCCGCCGTCGTCAACGCCTCGCCGTCGATCTCCGGGCGGTTCCCGAACCTCGGACCGGAGGCCCTGCTGGCGGCCGGCGTCCCGCTGATCGACGCGACCGGCCCCGAGGTGCTGCACGACGTGCGCGACGGCGCGCGGATCAGGGTGCACGAGGGCGTGGTCTACGCGGGCGAGCTGGAGCTGGCCCGCGGCACCGAGCAGACCGCCGAGTCGGTCGCCGACGCCCTAGTCGAGGCCAAGGCCGGGCTCATTCACCAGCTCGAGGCGTTCGCCGCCAACACCACCGAGTTCATGCGGCAGGAGCGGTCGCTGCTGCTCGACGGGTACGGCGTGCCCGAGGTCGACGTCGCGCTGCGGGGCCGGCAGGTGCTCGTCGTCGCGGCGGGCTTCGACCACGCCAAGGACCTCGCGCGGCTCGGCAACTACGTCCGCGAGTACCAGCCGGTGCTGCTCGGCGTCGGGGCGGGCGCCGACGCGCTGCGGGCCGCCGGCCACAAGCCCGACCTCATCGTCGGGGATCCGTCCGACATCTCGGACGAGACGCTGACCAGTGGCGCCGACGTCGTCGTCCCGGCCTTCGCCGACGGCCACGCCCCCGGCCTGCACCGGGTCCAGGACCTCGGCGCGAGCGCGGTGACGTTCCCGTCGTCGGCGAACGCCGAGGACCTCGCGCTCCTGCTCGCGCACCACCACGGGGCGTCGATGATCGTGACCGTCGGGCTGTCCGCGACCATGGTCGAGTTCCTCGACCGGGGGCGCTCCGGCTCCAACGCCTCGACCTTCCTCACCCGCCTGCAGGTGGGGGGCAGGCTGGTCGACGGGCGGGTCATCGCCCAGCTCTACCGCAGCCGGATCTCCACGGGTGCGCTGCTGCTGCTCATCGGGGCGGCGCTCGTCGCGGTCCTGGCCGCGCTGCTCATGTCGCAGGCCGGGGACGCGGTCCTGACCTGGATCACCACCACGGCGACCGCCGTGTTCGAGACGATCAAGGAGTGGTTCGGCCGGTGATCTCGCTGCGCTACCACGCGGTGTCCATCGCGGCGGTGTTCCTCGCGCTCGCGGTCGGCGTGGTGCTCGGCGCGAGCGGCCTGTCCGACCGGCTGCTCGCCGCGGTCTCGACCGACCGGGACGCCCTCTCCACCCAGGTCGACACGCTCACCGCCCAGCGCGACGCCCTGCTCGACGAGCAGGCCGCGGCGGACCAGTTCGCGAGCCGGGTCGGCCCGGCCGCGGTGCGCGGGCTGCTCGCCGGCAAGAGCGTGGCGCTGGTGCAGGCGGGCGGCGACCAGGCCGACGCCGAGTCCGTGATCCGGCTCGTCGGGCAGGCGGGCGGCACGGTGACCGGCTCGATCACGCTCACCGACGCCGTCGGCGACCCGGCCCGGTCCGACCAGCTCAACGCCCTCGCCGCCGAGCTCCTGCCGGCCGGTGCCCAGCTGCCGGCCGCCTCCGACACGGGCAGCCTCGCGGGCGGCCTGCTCGGCAGCGTGATGAGCACGAAGAGCGCGCCGAACGCCGACCAGGCGGGCGCGGTGTGGACCGGCCTCGCCGACGCCGGGTTCGTGCAGCCGGGCGCGGCGCCGGGTCCCGCGGATCTCATCGTCGTCCTCACCGGCGGGGCCGCGCAGGGGACCGACGCCGGCGACTCCGCGGCCGTGCTCGCCCGGCTCGCGGCGCAGCTGGACCGCTCGGGCGCCGGCGCGGTGCTGGCCGGCCGGGAGGGATCGGCGTCGGCGACCGGGCCCATCGGGGTCGTCCGGGCGTCGGGCGGGTCGACGGCGGGCCTCTCGACCGTCGACGACGTCCAGACCGGCTCCGGGCGCGTCGCCACCGTGCTGGCGCTCAAGGAGCAGCTCGACGGCGGGGCCGGCAGCTACGGCTCCGACCGCACCGCCTCCGGGGGCGCGGCCCCCGGCGCCTGACCACGGCCTCCCCGAACGGCGCTCTCGCTCACACCTGGTGAACGAGAGCGCCGTTCGTGCGTTCGGTGGAGGGTCGACGACACGCAGGCGGGCGGGCGGAGCAGGGCCGCGCGAGGGTCCGGGTACACTGAAGTTCCGTGCAGACACGCGCGACCCGTCATCTGTTCGTCACCGGCGGGGTCGCATCCTCGCTGGGTAAAGGCCTCACCGCGTCGTCCCTCGGCCAGCTGCTCACCGCGCGCGGGCTCCGGGTCACGATGCAGAAGCTCGACCCGTACCTGAACGTCGACCCCGGGACGATGAACCCGTTCCAGCACGGCGAGGTCTTCGTCACCGAGGACGGCGCCGAGACGGACCTGGACATCGGCCACTACGAGCGGTTCCTCGACCGGGACCTGCACGGCCGGGCCAACGTCACCACCGGCCAGGTGTACTCCGAGGTCATCGCCAAGGAGCGGCGCGGCGAGTACCTGGGCGACACCGTCCAGGTCATCCCGCACATCACGAACGAGATCAAGGACCGCATCCTCGCGATGGCGGAGCCCGACGCCGACGGCGTCGTCCCGGACGTCGTGATCACCGAGGTCGGCGGCACGATCGGCGACATCGAGTCGCTCCCGTTCGTGGAGGCGGCCCGGCAGGTGCGCCACGAGGTCGGCCGGGACAACTGCTTCTTCCTGCACGTCTCGCTGGTGCCGTACCTGGCGCCGTCGGGCGAGCTGAAGACCAAGCCCACGCAGCACTCCGTCGCCGCGCTGCGCAACATCGGTATCCAGCCGGACGCGCTCGTCCTGCGGGCCGACCGGGAGATCCCGGACGCGATGAAGCGCAAGATCTCGCTGATGTGCGACGTCGAGATGGACGGCGTCGCGGCCTGCCCCGACGCCCCGTCGATCTACGACATCCCGCGGGTGCTGCACCGCGAGGCGCTCGACGCCTATGTCGTCCGCCGCCTCGGGCTGCCCTTCCGGGACGTCGACTGGACCGTCTGGGGCGACCTGCTCGACCGGGTGCACAACCCGGACGAGAAGGTCACGATCGCGCTCGTCGGCAAGTACGTCGACCTGCCGGACGCCTACCTCTCCGTGACCGAGGCCCTGCGCGCGGGCGGGTTCGCGCACCGCGCCAAGGTGGAGATCCGCTGGGTCGTCTCGGACGACTGCGAGACCCCGTCCGGCGCCGCGAGCGCGCTGGAGGGCGTCGACGGCGTGCTGATCCCGGGCGGCTTCGGCATCCGCGGCATCGAGGGCAAGCTCGGCGCGATCACGCACGCCCGCACCCGCGGCATCCCCACGCTGGGGCTGTGCCTCGGCCTGCAGTGCATGGTGATCGAGGCCGCGCGGAACCTGGCGGGGCTCGAGGACGCCAGCTCCAGCGAGTTCGACCCGCGCACCCCGCACCCGGTGATCTCGACGATGGCCGAGCAGCTCGACGTCGTCGCCGGTGAGCGGGACATGGGCGGCACCATGCGGCTCGGCGCCTACCCGGCCGCGCTGGGGGACGGCAGCGTCGTCGCGAAGGCCTACGGCAGCCGCGAGGTGTCGGAGCGGCACCGGCACCGCTACGAGGTCAACAACGGCTACCGCGACCGGCTCACCGAGGCCGGGCTGGTGTTCGGCGGCACCTCGCCGGACGGGAAGCTCGTGGAGTTCGTCGAGCTGCCCGCCGAGACCCACCCGTTCTTCGTCGGCACGCAGGCGCACCCGGAGCTCAAGAGCCGCCCCACCCGCCCGCACCCGCTGTTCGCGGCGTTCGTGAAGGCGGCCCTGCGGTACAACGCCGAGGACCGGCTGCCCGTCGAGATGCCGTCCCGGGCGAAGTCCAACGGCAAGGCGGAGCGGGCCGAGGCGGCTGCCGAGCCGGCCGAGGTGGGTTCGTGAGCCGGAGCACCCCCGGCACGCACGACTTCCCCATCACCGCCTCGCGGGACATCTACGAGGGCCGTGTGATGGCCGTCCGCGCGGACACCGTCCGCATGCCCGGCGGCCGGGAGGCGACCCGCGAGATCGTCGAGCACCCCGGGGCGGTCGCGGTCGCCGCGGTCGACGAGCAGGACCGGCTGATGATGATCCTGCAGTACCGGCACGCCGTGCGGCGCCGGCTGTGGGAGATGCCGGCCGGACTGCTGGACCACGCCGGCGAGGACCCGGTCGCCGCGGCGGCCCGGGAGCTCGCCGAGGAGGTCGGCCTGGCCGCCGAGCACTGGTCGGTGCTGGTCGACGCCGTGCCGTCGCCCGGCTTCTCCGAGGAGGCCATCCGGGTCTTCCTGGCCACCGGCCTGACCGAGGTCGACCGGCCCGACCTGGGCGACGACGAGGAGTCCGAGCTCGAGCTGCGCTGGATCCCGCTCGCCGAGGCCGTCGACATGGCGCTGCGCGGCGAGATCGTCAACGCCACGGCCGTCGCGGGCGTCCTCGCCCTGCAGGCGGTGCGGGACGGGCACGGCGGGACGCGCCCGACCGACGCCCCCTGGCCGGACCGCCCCACCGCCTTCGCGAAGCGCAAGGAGGGCTGAGCCCGGCAGGGCCGAGATGCGCGAACGGCACTCTCGCTCACCAGGAATGAACGAGGGCGCCGTTCACCGTCAGCCGGCGGCGCGCTTGCGGTCGTCGTCGGGGAAGGTGCCGGCCTCGATGCAGCGCGCCGACCACCGGTGCAGATCGGTGACCAGGGCGTCGAGGCCCGGGAGGGCGGCCACGAGGTCCCCCTGGGAGGCGTCCGTGGCGTCCTCGATGTCGTCGCGCAGCTGCCGGCCGGCGGCGGTCAGTGCGCCGTCGGCGAGCAGGCCGTCGCGTTCGAGGTGGGCCGCGGCGGCCGCACGGACCTCGTCCGACCAGCCGCGGGTCGCGCTGTACTCGCCCACGGGGTAGCCGACCCACAGCTCCGCGAGGATCGAGGCGCGCACCGGATCGAGCCCGGTCGCGATCACGGCCGCGAGGTGACCGTCGCCGCGGTGCTCGCGCACGAGGTCGGCGGCCCGCCACAGCCGGCCGAAGGGATCGGCGAGGCGCGGCTGGGCCCGCAACGCGGAGAACAACGGCCGGGCGGTGCCGTCGACCGCGTCGGCGGCCCGTTCGAGGGCTGCGGCGACCTCGGCCGCCCGCTCCTCGTCGGCCTCGCCGAGGGTCTCCCGCAGGCTCGCCGCCGTGGCCCGGTCGCGCACCGCGATGAGGTCGGCGAGCGGGAGCAGGGCCCGGCCCGCCGTCCAGAGCCGGTCGACCAGGCCGGGCTCGAAGACCCCGAACGTGGCCGTGACCAGGGCGGACGGCACCTCGCCGAGCGGGGCGGCCCGGCCGGTCAGGTAGCCGGTGAGGAAGTCGAAGCCGTGCGGCGCCAGGGCCTCGTGCACCTGCGCCGACCACACGGCGTGCATCGCGACGGGCTCGAGGGCGTCGCGGAGCCGGCGGGCGGGCGAGGTGGCGGGGCCGGTCGCGGAACCGACGGCGGTGTCGGTGGTGTCGGCGGTGTCGTCCACCCGGCCAGGCTAGGGCCGGATCCGGCCGCCCGCCCCCCTGCCGAGCGCCTCGGCGTCGACCGGCGTCGAGCGGGGAACTGCGCACAGTTCTCGTCGCCGACCGGCGGCGACCTCGCCGCGGCCTCGACCGGCCGGGCCCGCGTGAGGCGGCCTCAGCCGGCGGCGACCGCGCGTGCCATCCCGCGCCGGACGTACGGGGCGACCGGGCTCAGCCGCAGGGCGTCGGGCAGGCGCAGCACCACGTCCCGGCGCCCGGTCAGCGACAGCCGCCCGTCGCCGCGGACCGCGGCGAGGTCCAGCGCGCCGTCCCACACCTGGTAGAGCACGCCGAGCGGGGCCTCGATGACTGCGTCGACCTCGTGGCCGGGGTCGGTGAAGCAGAGCGACACGTCGTGCGGCTGGATCACGAACCAGTACCGGCGGCGCCGTCCGTCCGGCACGTGGACGTGCAGCACGGTCCGCTTCGGGCCGAGGGGTGCCGGGTCGATGCCGCCGCGGATCCACCACATCAGGGTGGTGGGATCCAGCTCGTCGGGCCGCGGTTCGCCGAAGGCCCACCGCGCGCCCCACTCGGCGAGGCCGAAGAGCAGCGGCATCAGCTCCTCGCAGGCGGGCGTCGGGTGGTACGCGCCGTCGGCGTGCACCACGAGGCCCGCGCGCTCGAGCTGGCCGAGCCGTTTCGAGAGCAGGGCCCGGGACATCCCGGGCAGCCCGCGGGCGAGCTCGTTGAACCGGGTGGCCCCGACGAGCAGGTCGCGGATCACGAGCAGGGTCCACCGGTCGCCCAGGATCTCCAGCGACCGCGTGATGGGGCAGTACTGGCCGTAGCGGGACATGGCCGCACATCCTCCTCGGCCCGGTTCATTTTCGGAACTATGCGGCAACTCGGATGCGCCCGATCCTTCCGTCATGACGACACTCGAGCAGGTCCCCACCAGCGTCCTCACCGACTCCGACGTCCTGGCGCTCGCCGAGGCGGTCGGCCGGGCCGCCGCCCCGTTCGACGCGGCGCACGACGTCGACGCCGATTTCGTGACCGAGGCCTACGCGGCCATGACCGAGCTCGGCTACCTGCGCCTCGGCGTCCCGGTCGAGTTCGGCGGGCTCGGCGCGACGCTGCGGCAGGTCGTGCTGGCCGAGGAGGAGCTCGGCCGGTGGTCCGGCTCGGCCGCGCTCGCCGCCGCGATGCACCTCTACCTCACCCGCATGCAGGTGTGGCGGCACCGGCGCGGGAAGCCGGACGCGGCCGGGGTGCTCCGCCGGGTCGCCGAGGAGGGCCTGGTCCTCGCCACCAGCGGCGGCTCGGACTGGGTCTGCCCGACGACGACCGCCGTCCCGGTGGAGGGCGGCTACCGGTTCGACGGCCGCAAGACCTTCTGCAGCCAGGCCCCGGTCGCGGGGGTGCTCGCCACCTCGGCCGTGCTCGGCGAACCCGGCCCCGACGCCGTCGTGCTGCACGCGGGGGTTCCGTTCTCGGCGCCGGGCGTGAGCATCGTCGAGACCTGGGACACCCTCGGCATGCGCGGCACGGCCAGCCACGACGTCGTGCTCGACGGCGTGTTCGTGCCGGAGGAGAAGGTGCTGGGCACCCGGCCGTACGGTGCGCTCGCCGGTCCGCTGCTGGTCGCCGTGATCCACTTCGCCCCGATCGCCGGGGCGGCCTATCTCGGGGTGGCGCGCGGGGCGTGCGAGGAGGCGGAGCGGCTCGTCGCCGCGCGGTCCGAGGTCCCGGCCGCCGCGGTGCGGGGGATCGGGGAGATGCACGCGATGCTGCGGGTCGCGAAGTGGGCCCTGCTGGCGTCGGTCGACGAGGTCGGCGACGACCCGCCCGCCGACGACGCCACCCTCGACGCCGTCCTGACGGCCAAGCGGCACGCCGTCGTGGAGGCGCGGACGATCGTCGACCGGGCCCTGGAGGTCGCGGGCGGCCAGGCGTTCTTCCGCCGCTCGCCGCTCGAGCGGGCGTACCGGGACGTGCGGGGCGGGCCGTTCCACCCGCTCACGCCGGAGGCCACTCTCGCCCGGCTCGGGGAGGCGGCGCTGGCGGCACGGCGCGGCTGACCGGCGTCAGGGCCGGAGGGGGCGGCCCTGCGCGTCCGTGGACCGCCCGGCCAGCAGCACGATGCCGTCGACGAAGCCCCACACGGCGCCGAGCCCGAAGGTCACGATCGTGACGATCAGCTGGGCGATCGCGATGCCCGTGTGCCCGGTGTAGAAGCGGCCGATCCCCGCGCCGCCCAGGAACAGCTGCAGCAGGCCCGCGGCGAGCTTGGACTTGTCCGAGTAGGGGGCGCCGGTGCCCGGCTCGCGGCCGTAGGGCGCGTCGGGGGTGCCGCCGGGGGCGTGGTGCGGCAGTCCGGGGGCGCCGTAGGTGGGGCTGCCGTACGGGGCGGAACGGGGGGCGGCGCCGTAGCCCGTGAACGGCTGCGGCGACTGCCCGGTGTACGGCCCGCCGGCGTACCCGGAGGGGAGGCCCGCCGGTGGGCCGTAGGCCTGCCCGTACCCGCTGTGCGCGCCGGACGGGCCGCCGAAGTGCCCGCCGTGCTCACCCGCGCGGTTCCACAGGGCCGACGGGTGCGGCGCGGGGAGGTCGGCGAAGAGGCCGCCCAGGTCGTCGAGCGTCCGGGCGGCCCAGACCTGCGCGACCCGGTCCTCGTACTCGGTGCCGTCGAGCCGGCCGTGGGAGAAGTGCTCCGCGAGCGCCTGCGCGGCGTCCTCGCGCTCGGCGTTGCCGATCCTGACCTGCGGGGGTTCGGGGCGGGGCTCGGACTCGCTCACGGGACCGACCGTACCCTCGGGCGGGCGGCGGGCGTCGGCACCGCGCGGCCGGGCTCTCAGGAACCGGCCGGCATCTCGCGCGTGGCGCGGCGCGGGGTTGGTCCCGGTCCTAGGCTCGGCCCATGCGCTTCGGTCTCTTCGTTCCCCAGGGCTGGCGGCACGACCTCGTCGGCATCGACCCCGCCGAGCAGTGGGCGGTGATGAAGGGGCTCGCGGCCCACGCGGACGCGGGCCCGTGGGAGTCGATCTGGGTCTACGACCACTTCCACACGGTCCCGGCGCCGACCGACCAGGCCACCCACGAGGCGTGGACGCTCATGGCGGCCTTCGCGGCGTCGACCGAGCGGGTCCGGCTCGGCCAGATGTGCACGTGCATGGCCTACCGCAACCCGGCGTACCTGGCCAAGGTCGCCGCGACCGTCGACGTCGTGTCCGGCGGGCGGGTCGAGATGGGCATCGGCGGCGGCTGGTACGAGCACGAGTGGCGCGCCTACGGCTACGGCTTCCCGCCGCCGCGGGACCGGCTCGGCATGCTCGACGAGGGCGTGCAGATCTTCCGGCAGGCCTGGCAGAAGGGCGTCGCGACGCTCGACGGCACCCACTACCGGGTCGACGGGGCGATCTGCGAGCCCCGGCCGATCCAGCCCGGCGGCATCCCGATCTGGGTCGCCGGCGGCGGGGAGAAGATCACCCTGCGGATCGCCGCGCGGTACGCCGACTACACCAACTTCGACGGCAGTCCCGACGGCTTCACTGCGAAGTCCGAGATCCTGGCGAGGCACTGCCGGGAGCTGGGCACCGACTTCGACGCGCTCGTGCGGACGGCGAACTACAACGTCGCCATCGGCACCACGGAGGCCGAGGTCTCCGACCGGCTTCGGCAGGTGGTCGACCGGCTGACCCCCTACGTCGGCAAGCAGAAGGCGGAGTCACAGCTCGGCGCGTTCCGCGGACTGCCGGGCGTGGGCACGCCGGAGCAGATCGTGGAGAACCTGCGCGGGATGCAGGAGCGCGGGATGACCTACGGCATCTTCTACTTCCCGGAGGCCGCCTACGACCGCTCGGGCATCGAGCTGTTCGAGCGCGAGGTGATCCCCAACCTGGCCTGACCCGAGCGCGTCATGGATCCCTGACGCGTTGCAGCCGGCTGTTCGACCGCATCATGGATTCCGTACCGCGCGTGGGGACCCGGCCCGAGCGCGTTGTGGATCCATAATGCAGCGCATGGGCACCCGGGTCGCGGACGGCGTCGAGGCCTTCCTGGCGCACCTCGCCGTGGAGCGCGGCAGCTCGGCCAACACGCTGCGCTCCTACACGACCGACCTCGACCGCTACGCCGCGCACCTGCAGGAGCGGGGGATCGACGACCTCACCGCGGTCGCGGAGTCGGACGTCAGCGACTTCGTCGTGGCGCTGCGCAGCGGGGAGGCGCCGCTCGCGGCGTCGTCGGCGGCCCGGGCCCTCGCCGCGGTCCGCGGGCTGCACCGGTTCGCCGCGCGGGACGGGCTGGTCCCGGTCGACGTGGCCCGCGCCGTCGCCCCGCCCGCCCTGCCCCGCCGGCTGCCCAGGGCGCTGACCATCGACCAGGTCGAGCAGCTGCTCGCGGGGTGCGTGGGCGACGGGGCGACCGGGTTGCGCGACCGCGCCCTGCTCGAGCTCCTCTACTCCACGGGCGCGCGGATCTCCGAGGCCGCCGGGCTGGACCTCGACGACCTCGACCCCGACTCGCGGACGGTCCTGTTGCGCGGCAAGGGCGGCAAGCAGCGGATCGTGCCGGTGGGGCGGCCCGCGCTCGCCGCCGTCGACGCCTACCTGGTGCGGGCCCGGCCGGAACTGGCCGCCAAGGGCCGCGGCACGCCCGCCCTGCTGCTCAACGCCCGCGGCGCCCGGCTGTCCCGGCAGAGCGCCTGGCACGCCCTGCGCACCGCGGCCGACGCCGCGGGCCTCGACCCGACGGCGATCTCGCCGCACACCCTCCGGCACTGCTTCGCCACCCACCTGCTCGGCGGCGGCGCGGATGTCCGCGTGGTCCAGGAGCTGCTCGGGCACGCCTCCGTGACCACCACACAGATCTACACCCACGTCACCGTCGACGCCCTCCGCGAGGTCTACGCGACCGCGCACCCGCGGGCCCTCCGGAGCGGGACCGGACGCACCGGGCGGAGCGGGCACCGCTAACGTCCCCCGGCGATGATCGCGACACGGGTGTCCCGGCTGGTCCTGCTCCCCGTCCTCGGCGTTCTCCTCGCCGGCTGCGGCGGCGTCACGCTCACCACGGACACCGGGTCCGGCTCCGGTCCCACCGACGAGATCACCACCGACGAGATCACCACCGACGAGATCACCACCGAGCGGGGGACGGACCGGCACGACGGCGCCGTCGAACGGGTCGAGATCGTCGCCGACGCGGGCGACGTCAGGCTCCGCCCCGGGCCGGCGGGCTCGGCCACGGTGGAGCACGAGACGCGGTGGACCGGGCCGCGGCCCGAGCTCACGCAGGAGCTCGCAGGGGACGTCCTGCGGATCACCGCCCGTTGCCCGGAGCCGGGGGAGCGGTGCGAGACCCGGCTGACCGTCACGGCCCCGGCGGCCGCGGCCTCGAACGTCGACCTCGGCGCGGGTGACGTCCGTGTCGAGGACCTCACGGGTGCGCACGAGCTGCGGACCGCGGGCGGCGACGTCACCGGCGCCGGTCTGGCCGGTCCGCGGGTGTCGGCGACCAGCACGGCCGGAGACGTCGCGCTGGGCTTCGCCGCGCCGCCCGCCGCCGTCGTCGCGGAGTCGACGGCCGGGGACGTCGAGGTGGGCGTCGCGGACGACCCAGGCTCCGACGTGACGATCTCGGCGCACAGCACCGCGGGCGACGTCCGCGTGACGCACGGGTGAGCGCGCAGCTGACCAGCGCGAACCCTTGCGCACAGCCGGCGGGCCGGTCCGGCATCGCCGAGATCGTTCAAATCTCAACGTAGTGGATCTGTCGCGCTCTGTTGCTTTCCTCACCCGAACGGCCGTGGTCCCGCGCTTGCATACGGCCCTGCCGCCTGGTTTCTTAAGTAAGCCTTACCGCGTGTGAGTGCAGGCTTCCCGGCCGTGGATCGGGGGGTCGCCGGCGGGCACCGTGGCTGCCCCCTGCGCGCGTGACGGCCCGATGAACTCGACGAGAGGCGGTGTCACGAGTGAGCGTGCCCCCCGCACTCGGTACCCGTACCGGCGCGACGCTCGCCCTGTCGGCCGCGCAGCTCGGGGTGTGGAACGCCCAGCGGCTGGACCCGGAGTCGCGCGGCTACCTCGTCGGCGAGGTCCTCGAGATCTCCGCCGGCGAGGGAGGTGACCCGATCGACGTCGCGGCGCTCGGCGACGCCGTGCGCGCGACGATCGACGAGGCCGAGACACTGCGCCTGCGCCTGCACGACACTCCGGACGGTCCACGCCAGACGGTGTCCGACGAACCCGCGGCACGGCCCCGCGTCGTGGACCTGCGCGGGGAGCGCAACCCGGTCGCGGTGGCGCACGCGCTGGTCGACGCCGAGCGCTCACGCGCCGCCGAGGCCTGCCGGGGCATGGTGGACCGTCCCCTCTACACCTACACGCTGGTGCGGCTGTCCGATCAGGACGTGTGGTGCATCCAGCTGTACCACCACCTCGTCGTCGACGGCTACAGCGCGGCGATGCTCTCCCGCCGGGTCGCGGCCCACTACACCGCGCGGGTCCGCGGCACCGAGCCGCCGAGGGCGACCTTCGGCGCGATCGCCGACCTGATCGCGAAGGACCGCGAGTACGAGGCGAGCGAACGGTTCACGCGGGACCGCGAGTTCTGGCGGGACCTGCTCACCCCGCTGCCCGAGCTCGGCGGCCGCCGGGACGCACCCGAGGGCCCCGCGGACCGCACGCTGCACGCGCGGGCGTTCGTCTCCGGCGCCACGCTCGACCGGCTCGAGGCACTGGCGGACAACACCGGCACCACCTGGGCCGAGGCGCTCATCGCCTGCTACGTGGGCTTCCTGCACCGGCTGCGCGGCGAGTCGGACCTGGTCGTCGCGCTGCCGATGATGGCGCGCACCGGCGCCGCGGCGCTGCGGACACCGGCGATGGCGGTCAACGTCCTGCCGTTGCGGGTGACCGTGCGCGGCGGCGACCGGCTCGGCGACCTCGCCCAGCAGGTGGGCCGCGCGATGCTGGGCATGCGGGCCCACCAGCGCTACCGCGGCGAGAACCTGCCGCGTGACCTCGGCGTCCCCGGCGCCGGTGCGCTGCTGCACGGCATCGGGATCAACGTCAAGGCCTTCGACCTGACGCTGGACTTCGCCGGCGCCGTCGGCACCCTGCGCAACGTCGCCGGCGGGCCGCCGGAGGACCTCGGCCTCACCGTCACCCCGCAGCGCGACGGCGGGCTGATGCTCGGCTTCGAGGTCGACGCGCGGACGACCTCGCAGGCCACCGTCGACCGGCGCATGGCCGCCCTCGTGCGGATGATCGAGGGCCTGACCGGGGCGGACGACCCGGCCGTCGGGGAGGTGGACCTGCTCGGCCCGGAGGAGCGGGCCCGGCTGCTCGCCGAGCGCACCCCCGCCGCGCTGCCCGGCACCCCGGAGCTGGTCCCCGCCGTCCTCGACCGCCTCGCCGCCGCGCAGCCCGACGCCACCGCGCTGGTCCACGGCGCCGAGCAGCTCACCTTCGCCGAGCTCGCCGGTCGGGTACACCGGCTGGCGCGGGCGTTGCGGCACAGGGGGATCGGGCCCGACGACGTCGTCGCACTGGCCCTGCCCCGCTCGGTCGACCTCGTCGTCGCGCTGCTCGCGGTGCTCGACGCCGGTGCCGCCTACACCGTCCTCGACCTGGACCACCCCGCCGAGCGCTTGCGCACCCTGCTCGACGACACCCGGCCCGCGCTGGTCCTGGGTTCCGGTGTGCCCGAGGCGGAGTCGCTGTCCACGGAGGGCCTCGCCGACGGCCCGCTCGGCGAGGCCGAGCTGGCCGCGCCGCGGCACCCCGAGCACCTCGCGTACGTGATCCACACCTCCGGGTCCACCGGCACGCCCAAGGGCGTCCTGGTCCGGCACGCGGGCCTCGCGGCGCTGCTGCACCACCACCGGACCACGCTCTACGCCGCGGCGGAGCAGCGGGCCGGGCGGCGGCTGCGGACCGCACACACCGCCTCCTTCTCCTTCGACGCCTCGCTCGACCAGCTGGTCTGGCTGCTGTGCGGGCACGAGATGCACCTCTACGCCGGCGAGGTCGTCAAGGACGCCGCCGGGCTGGTCGCGGCCTTCGCCCGGGACGGCATCGACTGCGTGGACCTGACCCCGTCGATGGCCGCGGCGCTCGTCGACCACGGGCTGCTCGACGGTCCGCACCGGCCCGTCCAGCTCGTGCTGGGCGGCGAGGCGGCCCCCACCCCGCTCTGGGAGCGGATCACGCGCTCCGGGGTGGTGGCGCACAACCTGTACGGGCCCACCGAGGCGACCGTCGACGCCACCGCCGCTCCGGTGGAGGGCGCCACCCCGACCATCGGGCTGCCGCTGGCCGGAACCCGCGCCCACCTGCTCGACGCCGCGCTGGCCCCGGTCCGGGACGGCGAGCGGGGCGAGCTCTACCTGGCCGGCCCGCACCTGGCCCGGGGCTACCTGGGCCGGCCGGGGGCCACCGCCGAGCGTTTCGTGCCCGATCCCTTCGGCGCCCCCGGCGACCGCATGTACCGCACCGGCGACGTCGCCGTGTGGACCCCGGGCCGCGGGCTGGAGTTCGCCGGCCGCGGCGACGGCCAGGTCAAGATCCGCGGGTTCCGGGTGGAGCTCGGCGAGGTCGAGTCCGCGCTGAGCCAGGCCGAGGACGTCACCGCCGCGGCGGCCGTGGTCCGCACGGACGGCGGCCGCCCGATGCTGGTCGGGTACGTGACCGGCGCGGTCGAACCGGACCGGGTGCGGTCCGCGCTGGCGGCGCGGCTGCCGGAGCACCTGGTGCCCGCCGCCGTCGTGGTGCTCGACGCGCTGCCGGTCACGGTGAGCGGCAAGCTGGACCGCGCCGCCCTGCCCGCGCCCCGGCTCACCGGCTCCGGCCGCGCCCCGGCAACGGCGCGCGAGCGCGTGCTGTGCGAGGTCGTCGGCGAGGTGCTCGGCCAGGAGGGCGTCGGACCCGACGACGACTTCTTCGGCCTCGGCGGGGACAGCATCACGGCCATCGGCGTGAGCAGCCGCGCCCGCGCCCGCGGCCTGGACCTGCGCCCGAAGGACCTGTTGTCGCGCCGCGACCTCGGTGCGCTGGCCGCGGAGGTGCGCGAGGTCGAGACCGGCCCCCCCGCCGCCCCGGACGTGGCGACGGGCTCGGCGCCGGCCACCCCGATCGTCCGCGCGCTGGTGGACCCGAACCCCGCGGACGAGGCGATCGCGGGTTACGCGCAGTGGACCGCGGTGCAGGTCGACGAGCCGATCGAGCTCGCCGACCTCGTGGCCGGTGTCCAGGCCGTCCTCGACCGGCACGACGCCCTGCGGATCGTGCTGCGCGGCAGCGGTTCCGACGCCGAGCTGATCGTCCGGGACGGCGGCGCCCTGAGGGCGGCGGAGATCGTGCACGAAGGCCTCGGCGAGCCCGCGGACGTCGCCGCGCGGGAGGCCGCCCTGCTCGACCCGCGGGCGGGGGAGACCGTGCGCGTGGTGCTGCTGCGCCGCTCGTGCTCGGGGCCGGACGAGCTGGTGGTCGTGGCGCACCACCTCGTCGTCGACGGGGTGTCGTGGCGGGTGCTGCTGCCGGACCTGCAGGAGGCCTGCACCGCCGCCCGCGAGCGCCGCGGTCCCCGGTTCGCGACGCGCGGCGGCTCCTGGCGCCGGCACGCGCTCGCGCTCGCCGAGGAGGGGGCGTCCGGCGCGCGCCGTGCCGAGCTGGAGTACTGGCGCACCGCGCTGGCCGCGGTCGCGCCGCTCGGGGAGCGGCACGTCGGCCCCGCGGACACCGTCGCCACCGCGGCCCGCACCCGCACCACCCACGCGTCCGAGGTCGCCGACGCCCTGCTGACCGTGCTCCCGGAGAAGTACCGGGCCGGTGCGGAGGACGTGCTGCTGGCTGCGCTCGTGCTCGCCGTCCGCTCGTGGCGCGGCCCCGCCGAGGCCCGGGCGGTCTCCCTGGAGCGGCACGGCCGCGAGTACGCCGACCTGGACCTGGCCGGCACCGTCGGCTGGTTCACCAGCGAGTTCCCGGTCCGGGTGCCCGACGGGCTCACCGACGCCGACCTCGACGACGCCCTCGCGGGCGGCCCGGCCGCCGGGCGCCTTCTGCGTGCGGTGAAGGAGGCCCTGCGTGCGGTGCCGGGCGAGGGCGCGGGGTTCGGGGTGCTGCGGTACCTCGACCCGGAGACCGCGCCGGAGCTCGGCGCGGCGGCCACGCCCGCGCTGCTGCTCAACTACCTGGGCCGGTTCGCCGCGCTCCCGGGCTGGCGCCTGCCCACAGAGGACCCGTTCGCCGTCGTCGAGCCGGCGGGCAAGCGACTCGCGGAGACCCTGGCGCTCAACGTCTTCGTGCACGCGGACGGCCGGCTCGCGGTCGAGTGGACCGCCGCGTCCGCGGTGCTGGGCCCGGGCGACGTCGAGGCGCTGCAGGAGCACTGGGACCTCGCCCTCGAGGCCCTCGCCGCGCACGCCGCGCTCGCGCCCGGTGGACTGACGCCCTCCGATTGCCCCGGCACGGGCGTCGACCAGGACGGCATCGACGCCCTGGAGGCCGCGCACGGCCCGCTCGCCGAGCTGCTCCCGCTCTCGCCGCTGCAGGAGGGCCTGCTGTTCCACGCCGTCCGCGACGGCGCCCGGGACGTCTACACCCTCACCGCCCGCTTCGACCTCGCCGGGCCGCTCCAGGCCGACCGGCTCCGCGGCGCCGTCGAGGGGGTGCTCGCGCGGCACCACAACCTGCGGGCCGCGTTCCATTTCGAGGAGCTCGACCGCCCGGTGCAGGCGATCCCGCGCACGGTGTCGCTGCCGTGGCGCGAGATCGACCTGACCGCCCTGCCGGAACGCGCGGCCGCCCGCGCGGCGGACCGGCTCGAGGACGAGGCCGCCACGCACGTGTTCGACGTGCGCGTGCCGCCGCTGCTGCGCGGCCTGCTGATCCGGCTGCCGGGCGAGCGGCACCGCCTGGTGCTCAACGCCCACCACCTGCTCACGGACGGCTGGTCGACGCCGATCGTGCTGCGGGACCTGCTCGAGCTCTACCACCGCGGCGCCGACCACCTGCCGGCCCCGGCGCCCTACCGGACCTACCTCGCCTGGCTGGCGGGCCGCGACCGGGCGGCACAGCAGGCCGCGTGGGCGGACCGGCTCGAGGGGCTGGACACCCCGACGCTGGTGGCCACCGGTGTGCCGTCGGAGGAGCGGGTGCGGCTCGCCGTGCCGCTCGACGCGGAGACCGCCACGGCGCTGTCCACGCTCGGCCGCGAGCGCGGGCTCACCGCGAACACGCTGGTCCAGGGCTCGTGGGCGGCCGTGCTGGCGGAGACCACCGGGCTCGACGACGTCGTGTTCGGCGCGACCGTGTCCGGCCGGCCCGCGGACCTCCCGGGCGTCGAGGGCATGGTCGGCCTGTTCAGCAACACCATTCCCGGGCGCCTCGCCCTGCGCCCGGACCGGCCGCTGCTGGCGCAGTTCACCGAGCTGCAGGCGGCCCAGTTCGCGATGCAGGAGGTCGAGCACGCGAGCCTCGCGGAGATCGAGCGTGCCGCGGGCCGCGGACAGCTGTTCGACACCCTCGTGGTGTTCGAGAACTTCCCGGCGGGCCCGGCGCGCGCCGCCGGCGACCCGCTGCGGGTCGACGGGGTCACGCACCGCGGCGTCACACACTACCCGCTGACGCTGCTCGCCCCGCCGACGTCGCCCGGCGCCGGCCTGGAGCTGGTCCTCGACCACGATCCGGGCGCGGTGCCCGCCGACCGGGCGGAGCGGATGGCCACCCGGCTCGCCGAGGTGCTGTCCGGCCTGCTCACCGGGCCGGAGCGGGCCGCCGGTGAGGTGGTGCGCCTCGGTGCCGGCGAGGTGCGCCCCGGGATGGCGGTCCATCGATCGGGTGACCACGCGGACCCGGTCGGCACCCCGGTCGCCGAGGCTCCGGCAGCATCCGGCGGCGCGGTCCTCACCGCGATCCGCGAGGCCGCGGCGGCGGTCCTGGAGGTGCCCGCGGTGGGCGCGGACGAGGACTTCTTCGCCCTCGGCGGGCATTCGCTCACCGCGATGCGGCTGGTCGGGCGACTCCGCAGGGCGGGAGTCCGGCTGACGGTGCCGCAGGTGTTCGAGGCGCCGACGGCGCGGGCCCTCGCCGGACTCGCGGAGGTCGACGAGGAGCGGCTGGCAGCGGCGACCCGGACCGCGGCCCCCGCCGAGCCCGACGACGCCACCGACGACGCCGCCGCGCCCGCGAGCGACGCGCGTCCGGTCCGGGCCGAGCGGCGTCGCCGGGAGTCCGACCCCGACGCCGTCCCGCTCTCGCCCGCCCAGGAGCGGCTGTGGTTCCTGCAGCAGCTCGAGGGCCCCTCCACGACCTACGACGTCCCGGTGGTGGCCCGGATCCACGGCGCCCTCGACGGCGCGGCCTTCGCCGCGGCCTGGGCGGACGTCCAGGTCCGGCACCCGATCCTGCGGACGGTCTACCCGGCCGACGCCGAGGGCGCAGCCACGACCCGCGTGCTCGACGAGCCCGCAGCGCCGGCGGTCCGCACCGTCGACGCCGGCGCAGACGGAACGGCGGTCGAGGCCGAGATCGCGGCGTGCCAGGCCCGGCCGGTCGACGTCACGACGGAGGCCCCCGCCCGCGCCACGCTGCTCGTCGTCGGGCCCGAGGAGTACGTCCTGGTGCTGGTGGTGCACCACATCGCGATCGACGAGGGCTCGATCCGCCCGCTGCTCGCCGACCTCGACCGCGCCTACACCGCGCGGGTCGCCGGCACCGCGCCCGAGTTCGGACCCGCCGGGCCGGGGTACGCCGACCACGCCCGCCGGGAGCGCCGGCTCCTCGCCGAGGACGCACTCGTGGAGCAGACCGCGTACTGGCGCGAGCGGCTGGCCGGGTTGCCGGTCGAGCTCGACCTGCCGTTCGACCACCCGCGTCCGACCCGCACCGCGCACCGCGGCCGCACCCTCCTCCGGCCGCTACCCGCGCACGTCCGCGCCGCGATCACGCGGGTCTGCGCCGAGCAGCACGTCACGCCGCTGATGGTGCTGCAGGCGGCCGTCGCCCTGACCTGGAACCTGCTGGGCGCGGGCCGGGACGTCCCGCTCGGGTCCACGGTCGCGCGCCGCGGCCTCGACTCCGCCCGGCCGGACGAGCACGACGTCACCGACACCGTCGGGTACTTCGTGAACACGCTGGTCGTGCGCTGCGACCTGAGCGGCAGGCCGTCGTTCGGCGAGCTGCTGGACCGGGTCCGGGCCACCTCCCTCGAGGCGCTGGCCCACCAGGACCTGCCCTTCGAACGGCTGGTGGAGCTGCTCGCCCCGCCGCGCAGCATGGCCCGGCACCCGCTGTTCCAGACGGCCGTCGCGCACGAGGGCCGGGTCGCGCCGAGCCCGCTCGGCGACCTGGTGCTGGAGCCGGTCGACCCGGTCCGCGAGGACGCGCGGTTCGACGTCGCGGTCTGGCTGGTCGACGACGAGCACGCGTCCGACGAGGGCGCCGCGCTGCGCCTGGTCGCCGACGCGGAGCTGTTCGAGGCGCCGAGCGTCGTCTTCCTGGTCGACGCGCTCGTCCACGTCCTCGAGCAAGGCCTGGCCGCGCCGATGGCGCCGATCGGCACGATCACGCTGCCGCGCAACGAGATCGCCGACCCGCCCCGGCGTGCGACCGTACCCGCGGGCGTCGCCGCCGGGTTCGCGGCGCAGGCGCGCCGGACCCCCGACGCGCCCGCCCTGGTCGCCGACGGTCGCACGCTGACCTACGGCGAGCTGGCCGCCCGCGTCGACGCCCTCGCCGCCCGGCTGCACGCCGCCGGCGCCGGGCCCGAGACCGTGGTCGCAGTGGCGCTGCCGCGCTCGGCCGAGCTCGTCGTCGGGCTGCTGGCCGTGCTGCGGACGGGGGCGGCGTACCTGCCGCTCGACGTCGACTACCCGGCCGAGCGGCTGGAGTACATGATCGACGACGCCCGTCCGGTCGCCACCCTGACCAGTGCCGACGTCGCGCACCGGTTGCCCCGCAACGCCCCGGCCACGATTCGGGCGGACGAGGATTCGCACGAGGTCGGGGACCTGCCGGCGCCACCGGAGCCGGGGGACCACCTCGCCTACGTCATCCACACCTCCGGGTCCACCGGCCGTCCCAAGGGCGTCATGGTGACCACGGCCAACCTGGCCGCGTTCGTGGAGACCGTGGTCGGCGAGGGCTGGGTCCGCGCCGGCGACCGGCTGGTGGCGGTGACGACCGTGTCGTTCGACATCGCGGTGCTGGAGCTGTTCGCGCCGCTCGTCGCCGGCGCGACCGTCGTGCTGGCGGACCGGGCCACCGTGCTCGACCCGGACGCCCTGCACGACCTCGTCCGCACCGAGCGCGCCACCGTCCTGCAGGCCACGCCGTCCCTGTGGCGGGCGCTGACCGAGCACGAGGACGCACTGGCCGACCCGGGGCGGCTCGCCGGCGTCCGAGCCCTGGTGGGCGGCGAGGCGCTGCCGGCCGACCTCGCGGCCGACCTCACCGCGCGGTGCGCCTCGGTGCGCAACGTGTACGGCCCCACCGAGGCCACGGTGTGGGCCACCTGCGCCGACCTCGCCCCGGGCGACCCGGTCACGATCGGCGCGCCGTGGACGGACGTCCACGTGCGGATCCTCGACGACGACCTGCGCGCGGTGCCCGACGGCGTCGCCGGCGAGCTGTACCTCGGCGGCGCCCAGGTGGTCCGCGGGTACCTCGGCCGCCCGGGGATGACCGCGGCGCGGTTCGTCGCCGCGCCCGGCGGCGAGCGCCTCTACCGGACCGGCGACCTCGTGCGCCGCCGGGCCGGGCGGATCGAGTTCCTCCGCCGGGTCGACGACCAGGTGAAGGTCCGCGGCTTCCGGATCGAGCTGGGCGAGGTCGAGGGCGCGCTCGCGGCCGTCGACGGGGTGGCGCGTGCCGCCGCCGTCGTCCGGGCGGACGGCGCCGGGACGGGCCGCCTGCTGGGGTACGTGGTCCCGGAGCCGGGGCGGGCGATCGACCCGGCGGAGGTCCGCGCCGGGGCCGCGCGGCTGCTGCCGGACTACATGGTCCCGCAGGTCGTCACGGCGCTCGACGCGCTGCCGCAGACGCTCAACGGCAAGGTCGACCGCAAGGCGCTGCCCGAGCCGGTGGTGGCCCCGGCCGGCCGCGCGCCGCGCACCGAGGCCGAGCGCGTGCTGTGCGAGCTGGTCACCGAGATCCTCGACCTGCCCGCCGCCGGCCCGGACGACACGTTCTTCGGCCTCGGCGGCGACAGCATCAGCACCGTCCGGCTGGCCTCCGCGGCCCGCGCCCGCGGGCTCGGGCTGACGGTCGCAGACGTCTTCGCCACGGACACCCTCGCCGATCTGGCCAGGTCAGCGGGGGTCGTGGGTGGGGGGGTGCCCCGGGGGGGGCCGCGGCCCCCAACGGGGGGGGGGGGGGGTGCGGGCGGGGCGCGGGGGGGGGGGGGGAGCGTACAGAGGGCGGCG
>NZ_JBEZDN010000068.1:0-12102 GCF_040648315.1 Pseudonocardia sp. NPDC049154 | reverse complement strand
CCGCGCTTACGGGCACGCGTCGGCTTCGCCGTGGGTTCTCGCCGCCACCACACACGGCCTCGGCATGTCCGTCGCGATCGCCGCCGAACCGCAATGCCGCTCGGGCCGCTGCAGGAGGGCATGTACTTCCAGTCGACGCTCGACGCGTCGGGCACGGACGTCTACCTGGTGCAGCAGCGGTTCGACTTCGCGCGAACGCCGGACGTGGCGCGGCTGCGGGCCGCGGGCGACGCCCTGCTGCGGCGCTACCCCAACCTGCGCGCCGGCTTCACGCACGCCGGCCGGACCGAGCCGGTCCAGGTCGTCGGGCCCGAGGTGCCGATGCCCTTCCGCGAGGTCCACCTCGCGGACGAGGCCGAGCTGGAGGGCCTCGACGAGCGCGAGTTCGCCGCGGGCTTCGACCTGGCCGAGCCGCCGCTGGTGCGGATGCTGCTGGTGCACCTGCCCGACGGGCGGGCCCGGCTGGTGTTCACCCAGCACCACCTGCTGGTGGACGCCTGGTCGATCACCGTGCTGCTGGGCGAGCTGTTCGCCCTGTACGAGGGCCGGGACCTGCCCGACCCGGCGGACTTCCGGGACTACCTGGACTGGGCCTCGGCCGCGGACCGGCCGGCGGCGGAGGAGGTGTGGCGGGCCTATCTCGCCGGCCTCGCGCAGCCGACCCTGGTCGCGGGGGAGCGGCGGGCCGCAGCCGTGGAGCGTGCTCCGCTCCCGGTCCGCCGCCACGTCGAGATCGACCCGGACACCACCGCGGCGCTCTGGGTCCTGGCCGCGCGGCTCGGCGTGACCCGCTCGACGGTGATCGCGACCGCCTGGGGCCTGGCGCTGCGCGGCGCCACCGGCGTCGACGACGTCGTGTTCGGGGCGACCGTGGCGGGGCGGCCCGCGGAGGTCGACGACGCCGACCGGATGGTCGGGCTGCTGCTCAACACCGTGCCGGTGCGGCTGACCGTGCGGCCCGGCGAGCGGGTCGCGGACGTGCTGCGGCGGGTGTTCGCCGAGCACGGTCGGCTCACCGCCCACCACCACCTGGGCCTGGGCCGGCTGCAGCGGGCCGCGGGCCACCCGACGCTGTTCGACACGCTCTACGTCTTCCGCAACGCCCCGCGGAACTCCGCGCAGCGCCGCGAGGTGCTGGAACGGCACGGGATCAGCACGGTGGAAGCCGTCGACGGCACGCACTACGCCCTGACCCTCGACGTCGACCCGGCCGCCGGCGACGACGGCGAGGCGCTGGCGATCGCGATCGAGTCCCGCCCGGACCTCGTGCCCGCGGCCGACGCGGCCGCCCACCTGGACCGCCTGGTCGCCGTGCTCCGCACGCTGACCGACCCGGAGGCCCGGGTCGCCGGCACCGCGGTCCCACCCGCCGGCACGCCGGTCGAGTTCGCGCCGCCGCGGGTGGCCGTGCCGGTGCCGGGCGAGCCGGGCGGCAGCGTCGACGCGCTGCTCCGCGAGCGGGCCGCCGCGACCCCGGACGCCACCGCGCTCGTGTTCGGCGACACCCGGCACACCGCGCGCGAGATGGACGAACGGGTCACCCGGCTCGCGCAGGTGCTCGCCGACCGCGGGGCCGGACCGGGGGAGACCGTCGCGCTCGCCCTGCCGCGCACCGCCGACCACGTCGTCGCGATCTTCGCGGTGATGCGGACCGGGGCGGCCTACCTGCCGCTCAACCTGGCCGACCCGGCCGCGCGCCGGGCCGAGCTGGTGGGCGACGCCGGCGCCGTGCTCGTCGTCACGACGCGGGCGGAGAGCGGGACCGCCGGGGTGCCCGAGGTCCTGCTGGAGGAGGTCGCCGCCGTCCTCGACGGCGAGGTCCCGGCCCCGGACCGCGAGGTGCCCGGGCCGACGCACCCGGACCAGCCGGCGTACGTGATCTACACGTCCGGCTCGACGGGCCGGCCGAAGGGCGTCGTCGTGGGGCACCGCGGGCTCACCGCGATGTACCACAACCACGTCGCCGAGATCTTCGCGCCGACGGCCCGTGCTTCCTCGGGCCGGGGGCGGCTGCGGATCGCGCACACCGTCTCCTTCTCCTTCGACATGTCCTGGGAGGAGCTGTTCTGGCTGCTCGCGGGGCACGAGGTGCACGTGATCGACGAGCAGGCGCGGCTGGATCCGGCGTCGCTCGTGCGGCACTACCGCGAGGTCGGCATCGACGTGGTCAACGTGACCCCGTCCTACGCCCGCGAGCTCCTCGCCGGCGGCCTGCTCGACGGCGAGCGGCATCCCGCGCTGGTCATGCTCGGCGGGGAGGCGGTGCCGCCGGAGCTGTGGACCCGGCTGCGCGAGCAGGACGGCGTCGACGGCTACGACCTCTACGGCCCCACCGAGTTCACGATCAACGCCATGGGCTCGCCCGTGCAGGGCAGCGCCACGCCGTGCCTGGGCCGTCCGGTCCGCAACGCGCGCGCCCGCGTCCTGGACAGCGGGCTGCGCGAGGTGCCGGTGGGCGGGGTCGGCGAGCTGTACATGTCCGGCGACGGCATCGCACACGGCTACCTCGGCCGGCCGGGGCTCACCGCCGCGTCCTTCGTGGCGGATCCGTACGGGAGCGGCACCCGCATGTACCGCACCGGAGACCTGGTGCGCCGGCGTCCCGACGGGGGGCTGCAGTACCTCGGCCGCACGGACGGCCAGGTCAAGGTCCGCGGCTTCCGTATCGAGCTCGGCGAGGTCGAGGCCGCGCTGGCGCGGTGCGCGGGCGTGACCCGGGCCGCGGCCGCGGTGAAGGACGGCCGGCTCGTCGGGTACGTGATCGGCGATCCCGTGGGGGACCTCCGGGCCGCCCTGCGGGAGACCCTGCCCGGCCACCTCGTGCCGTCCGACGTCGTGTCGGTCGCGTCGATGCCGTTGACGCCCAACGGGAAGCTCGACCGTGCGGCCCTGCCCGCACCGCCGCCCCGGACTGCCGCCCGCGCGCCGAAGGACGACCGCGAGCGGGCGCTGTGCCGGCTCGTCGGCGAGGTCCTCGGCCTGGGCGAGGGCACCGTCGACCCCGAGGAGTCCTTCTTCGACCTCGGCGGCGACTCGCTCACCGCGATGCGGCTGGCCGGCGCGATCGAGCGGGACCTGGGCGAGGCGGTCGGCGTCGGGGCGCTGATGGCGCACCCGACGGTCGCCGAGCTCGCGGCCCTGCTGAGCACCGGCACCGACGCACCGCTGGGCCGGGAGCACGTCCTGACCCTGCGATGCGGCGGGGACCGGGACCCGCTCTTCTGCGTCCACCCGGCGGGCGGCTTCGCCTGGCCCTTCGCCGGCCTCGTCCCGCACCTGCGCAGCGACCGGCCGGTGCTGGGCCTGCAGCTGCCCAGCCTGTCCGGGGCGGATCTCCCCGAGCGCACGGTCGACGAGCTGGCCGCGCGGTACGTCGCCACGGTCCGGGAGATCCAGCCCGCCGGCCCCTACCACCTGCTCGGCTACTCGTTCGGCGGCGCCCTCGCCCACGCGATGGCCGCGCAGCTGGAAGCGGCGGGGGAGCGGGTCGCCTTCACCGGGCTGCTCGACAGCCGCCCGCCGGGCAAGGGATATGCGGACGACGCGGGGCCGGAGGCCGAACTGCCCGCCGAGGCCGGGGAGGACCTCCGGTCCGCGGTCCGCGCGGCCACCACGACCTGCCTGCGCCTCGGTGCGGCATCCCGGCCGGCGCGCTACGGCGGCCCGGTCACCCTCGTCGAGGCCACCGGAGGAGCCGGGGCCTCGGCGACCACCGATCCCGCGGACCCGGGTCCGCTCGCCGCGGCATGGCGGGGCATGCCCGGCAGCGGCGCACTCACCGTGCACCCCGTCCCGCTGGACCACGCCGGGCTGGTGTCCCCGGCCGGATGGGCCCGCGTCGGGCCCCTGATCGCGGCCGCGCTGTCGTCACCGGACGACGGCACGACCGGTGACACCGCGCCGACCACCCGGGTCGGCGCCGATCCGGCGACCCCCGGGTCGCCCTGATGAGAGGACCGAACGGACCGATGTCCAGGCTGTCCCGGACGCCCCGACGCTGGGGAGTCACGGTCGCAGTGGCCGCCGCCGCGCTGCTCGCGCTCGCCGGCTGCTCGTCCACCCCGACGGAGTCGGCGGACCCCGCCCCCGCGGGCCCGCGCACCATCCAGACCGAGCAGGGCCCGGTCGAGGTGCCCGCCCAGGCGCAACGCATCGTCAACCTGTCGGGCGGGTTCGGGGGCTACCTGTACGCCGTCGACGCCCCCGTCGTCGCCACGGACACCCGGGTCCTCGGCGTGACCGACCTCGACGGCGGCTTCCCGCCGGCGTGGGCGGACAAGGCCCGGGCGGCGAGCACCGAGGCGCTCCCCGCCGGCGAGCAGCTCAACATCGAGGCCGTCGCCGCCGCGCGGCCGGACCTGATCATCGGCGGTGGCCAGGGCATCACCGCGGTGCAGGCCAAGGAGAACTACGACAAGCTCAAGGCGATCGCCCCGACCGTCCTCGTCCCGACGACGGTCACCGGCTGGGAGGACCAGCTGCGGCTGGTGGCCGACGCCGCGGGCCGCGGGGACCGCGTCGACGCCCTGATCCGGGGCTACGACGACAAGCTCGACCAGGTCAAGGGCGCCATCCAGGTCCCGGCCGAGCCGTTCGCGATCCTGCTGTCGCTGCCCAACCAGAAGCCGTACCTGATCCCGGAGACCGCGGCGCTGCCCCAGCAGCTCACCGCGCTGGGCTTCACCATGGACGGCGTGCTGGCCAAGGCCGGCAACCCGCAGCTCTACGGCAGCGGCGACTCGTTCGAGGTGAGCCCGGAGCTGCTGGGCAAGGTCGCCGACGCCCCGCAGGCGTTCGTGATCAACCTGTCCGGCCGCACCGTCGAGGAGCTGAAGCAGGACCCGCTCTACGCCGCGCTGCCGGCCTTCCGGGCCGGCACGGTGCACGAGCTCCCGGCCACCAGCTACCGCCCGGACCTCGACGGCGCCACGAACACCCTGACCGTGATCGACCAGGAGTTCTGACCCATGAGACTCGGTGGGCTGGTGATCGACACCTCGCCGCTGCGGACGAGCCGGCCGTTCCGGTTCGCGTTCGCCGCGCGGCTGGTGTCGCTGCTCGGGATCGGGCTGCTCGTCGTGGCCGTCCCGGCGCAGACCTACGCGCTCACCGGGTCCTCGCTGCACGTCGCCGGCGTCGCGACCACGATGGGCGTGGGCCTGTTCGTGGGCAGCATCGGCGGCGGCGTGCTGGTCGACCGGTTCGAGCGGCGGCGGACCATCCAGCTGGCCCGGTCCGCCGCCGGCCTCGCGTTCCTCGTCCTCGGGGTCAACGCGCTCCTCCCCGACCCGTCGCTCGCGGTGGTCTACGTGGCCTCCGCGGTCGACGGGCTCGCGGGCGGCCTCAGCGGCACCGCCCTGATGGCCGTCATCCCCACGATCGTGCCGCGGGACAAGCTCGCCGCGGCCGGGGCGCTCACCGCGCTCACCACCGACCTCGGGACCGTCGCGTCCCCGGCGGTCGCCGGTGTGATCATCGCGTCCGGCGGGATCGCCACCACCTACTTCGTGGCCGCGGCGGCGACCGTGCTGACGGTCGGCCTCATCCGCGGCATCGGGCGGTCGCCGGCGCCGGGGGAGACCCACGAGCAGCCGCTGCGGGCCCTCGTGACCGGCCTGCGGTACGCCGCCGGGCACCGGGTCGTGCGGGCGGTGCTCGTCGTCGGGCTGCTGACCATGCTGGTCAGCGGGCCCACCGTGCTGCTGCCCGCCTACGTGGACCAGACCCTCGGCGCCGGGCCGGAGGTGCTCGGCCTGCTGTACGGCGCGCCGGCCGTCGGCGCGGTGCTCGGCTCGCTGACCAGCGGCTGGACCGGCCGCGTGCGGCGCAGCGGGATCGCGCTGCTCGCCTCCGTGGCCCTGATGAGCGCCGGGATCGCGGTGCTCGGAGTGGCCGGCGGCGCCGCTGGTGCTGCTGTCGCGTTCCTCGCGCTCGCCGGGCACGGGCTCGGCCGCGCACTCACCGACATCCTGCGCTTCGCGGTGCTGCAGCAGAACACGCCCGACGAGCTGCGCGGCCGGATCTCCAGCCTCTGGCAGGCCCAGGTCGTCGTCGGGACGTCCGTGGGCTCGATCCTCGCCGGTCTGCTCGGTCGCTGGTTCGCCCCCGACACCGCACTGTTCGTCTACGGCCTGGGCGGCGTGGTGCTCGCCGCGCTGCTGGTCGGCGTCCTCGGCTCGCTGTGGCGGGTCACCGACGACCCCCAGACGGTCGATCCGGAGGTGTCGGCATGACCGGAACCGCGTTCGTCACCGGTGCGGCGCAGGGGATCGGGGCCGCGGTCGCGGCCGCGTTCGCCCGCGCCGGCACCCCGGTCGCGCTGCTCGACCGCGACGCGGGCGTGGAGGCCACCGCGGAGACGCTGCGCGCCGACGGCGGCACCGCGCTCGCGCTCGTCGCCGACGTCACCGACCCGGCCGCCGTCGAGGCCGCGGTCGACCGCGCCGAGGCCGAGGTCGGTCCGATCGCCGCGCTGGCCAACGTCGCCGGCGTGCTGCGGACCGGCGGCGTCCTCGACCTGCCGGACACCGCGCTCGCCGAGAGCCTCGCCGTGAACACCACCGGCGTGTGGAACACCGGGCGGGCCGTCGGCCGCCGGATGCTCGCCCGGCGCGCGGGCTCGATCGTCACGGTCGCCTCGAACGCCGCGGTCACCCCGCGCACCGGCATGGCCGCCTACTCCGCCTCCAAGGCCGCCGCGGCCGCGCTCACCCGGGCGCTCGGCCTCGAGCTGGCCCCGCACGTGCGGTGCAACGTCGTCTGTCCGGGCTCCACGGACACCCCGATGCTGCGCGGGATGTGGGCGGACCCCACGGACGAGTCCACCAAGGACCGCGTGATCGCCGGCACCCCCGCCGAGTACCGCCTCGGGATCCCGTTGCAGCGCATCGCCGATCCCGCCGACGTCGCCGACGTCGTCCTCTTCCTGGCGAGCGACGCCTCCCGCCACGTGACGATGCAGTCCCTCACCGTCGACGGGGGCGCCACCCTCGGCACCTGACGACCGACCCGGGTCGAGCCCCCCTGTCCTCCTCGCCTCCCCCACGAGAGGAACCCACCGTGACCACACCGGCTCTGGAACGGCCGCCGCGCCCGGCGCCCCGGCACCGCGCGTCCGACCTCCTCGCCGCCTACCTGCCGGGGTCGTTCTTCTACTCCTCGACCCGCGGTGCCCTGCTGGCCGACGGTGTGCACGCCACCGTCCCCACGGGATCCGGGCCGCGCGCGACGGCGGTCGCCGAAGCCCTCGAGGCCGCGCGCGCGGCGGGCGTGCGCGACCCGCTCGTCGTCGGCGCCCTGGGCTTCGGCCCGGACGCCGAGTCGTGCCTCGTCGTGCCGGCCGTGGTGCGGCGGGCGGACCCGCTCGGCGCGGCCCCGCCGGCCGAGCCGGGGCCGGCCGAGTCGCTGCAGGGCTGGGCGGTGCGCCAGCGGCCCGCGCCGGAGGAGTACGAGGCCGGCGTCCGGCGCGCCCTCGCCCTGATCGACGACGGCGGGCTGCGCAAGGTCGTCCTGGCCCGCTGCCTGGAGCTGACCGCGCGGCAGGAGGTGCCGGTCCCCGCACTGTTACGGCGGCTGGCCCGCGCCAACCCGACCGCGCACGCCTTCGCCGTCGACGTCACCGCGCCCGGCGACCCGGCCACCCGCACCCTGGTCGGGGCCAGCCCGGAGCTGCTGGTGTCCCGGCGGGGGAGCGAGGTCGTCGCCAACCCGCTGGCCGGATCGCTGCCGCGCGTGCCCGGGACCTCGGCCGAGGCCGAGGCCGAGAACCGCCGCCGGGTCGCCGCGCTGCGCACCTCGGACAAGGACCGCCGCGAGCACGCCCTGGTCGCCGCGCAGGTCGGCGAGGTGCTCGGCCGGTTCTGCAGCGACCTGCACGTGCCGGCCGAGCCCGAGGTCGTCGGCACGCCCACCATGTGGCACCTGTCGAGCCGGATCACCGGCCGGCTCTCCGACGGTCCCGCGGTGTCGTCGCTCGCCCTCGCCGAGGCCCTGCACCCCACGCCCGCGGTGTGCGGGGTGCCGGTACCGGAGGCCCGCGCGGTGATCGCCGACCTCGAGCCGGTCGACCGCGGCTACTTCACCGGCCTCGTCGGCTGGACCGGCCCGGACGGCGACGGCGAGTGGGTCGTCACGATCCGCAGCGCCGAGGTCAGCGAGCGGACCGTCCGGCTCTTCGCCGGAGCCGGGATCGTCGAGGGCTCGCAGCCCGCAGCCGAGCTCGCCGAGACCAGCGCCAAGTTCCGGACCCTGTTGCGCGCCATCGGGATGGAGGACGAATGACCCTCCCGGATCTCGACCACACGCCCTGGCCCCCGGAGGTCGCGGCGCACTACCGCGCGGCCGGGTACTGGCGCGGGCAGACCTTCGGGTCGCTGCTCACCTCCCTCACCGCGGCGTACGCCGGGCGGACCGCGGTCGTCGGCGACGAGACGCGGTGGACGTTCGCGGAGCTCGACGACCGCGCCCACCGGATCGCCGCCGGGCTCGTCGCGCGGGGGGTCCGCCCCGGCGACCGGGTCGTCGTGCAGCTGCCGAACGTGCCGGACTTCCTCGCGGTGATCTTCGGGCTGTGGCGGGCCGGCGCGTGGCCGGTGTTCGCCCTGCCCGCCCACCGCGACTCCGAGCTGCGGCACTTCGCCACCCAGGCCGAGGCCGCCGCGATCGTGACGGTCGGGGTGCACGAGCGGCACGACCACGCCAGCACGGCCCGCGCGGTGGCCGACGGGGTGCCGTCGCTGGAGCACGTGCTGGTGCTCGACACCCCCGAGTGGGCCGAGCTGGCGGGCACCGCCCCGCGCGAGCTGCCGGACCCGGACCCGGAGGGCGTCGCGTTCCTGCAGCTCAGCGGGGGCAGCACGGGCCTGCCGAAGCTCATCCCGCGCACCCACGACGACTACCTCTACAGCGTCCGGGAGAGCGCCCGGATCTGCCGGCTCCGGCCGGACAGCGTGTACCTCGCGGCGCTCCCGGTGGCGCACAACTACCCGCTCAGCTCGCCGGGCGTGCTCGGCGCGCTGCACGCGGGCGCAGCCTCGGTGCTGTCCCCGCGGCCCGACGCCGACACCGCCTTCCGGCTGATCGAGCGCGAGCGCGTGACGATCACCGGCGTGGTCCCGCCGCTGGCCGCGGCGTGGGTCCAGGCGGCCGCGCGGACCACCCGCGACCTGTCGTCGTTGGAGGTCCTGCTCGTCGGCGGGGCCAAGTGCGGGCGCGAGCTCGCGGCCCGGATCGGCCCGGCGCTGGGCTGCACGCTGCAGCAGGTCTTCGGCATGGCCGAGGGCCTGGTCAACTACACCCGGCTCGACGACCCCGAGGAGCTCGTCCTCGGCACCCAGGGCCGGCCGATCTCGCTCGACGACGAGATCCGGGTGGTCGACGAGCAGGACCGCGAGGTGCCGCCGGGAGAGACCGGGGCCCTGCTCACCCGGGGCCCGTACACCATACGCGGGTACTACCGCGCCGGCGCGCACAACGCGACGGCCTTCACCGCGGACGGCTTCTACCGCACCGGGGACCTGGTGCGCCGCAACCCCTCCGGGCACATCGAGGTCGTCGGGCGGGCCAAGGAGCAGATCAACCGGGGCGGGGAGAAGGTCGCGGCCGAGGAGGTCGAGGACCACCTGATGGCCCACCCCGGGGTGCTCGACGCGGCCGTCGTCGCCGTGGCCGACCAGTACCTCGGCGAGCGGACCTGCGCCTACGTGGTACCCGCCGAGGGCGCCGCGCCGACGGCGCCGGAGCTGCGGAAGTTCGTGCGGCAGCGCGGGATCGCGGCGTTCAAGGTGCCGGACCTCGTGGAGATCGTGCCGGCCTTCCCGGTCACGGGGGTCGGCAAGACCAGCAAGCGCGAGCTGCGGGCGGCGCTGTCGGCGCTGGCCGCGCTCGCATCCGACCAGAAGGGGTGAGCACCGTGTCCCTGCCCAGCATCCCGTCCTACGCGCTGCCCGGCGCGGCCGAGCTGCCCGCCGGGCGCGTCGACTGGCGGCCCGACCCCGACCGGTTCGGGCTGCTCGTCCACGACATGCAGCGCTACTTCCTGGCGCCCTACGCCGGTGCCCCGGTCCCGGAGGTCACCACGCACATCCGCGCACTGATCGGGGCCTGCCGCGAGCGCGGCGTCCCGGTCTTCTACACCGCGCAGCCGGGGCGGCAGGCCGCCGCGGACCGCGGCCTGCTCACCGAGTTCTGGGGCGACGGCATCGGCGCGGTCATCGACGCCGACCCGCGGGCCGAGGAGGTCGTCGACGAGCTGGCGCCCGCGCCGGGCGACACCGTCCTGACCAAGTGGCGCTACAGCGCCTTCCAGCGCAGCGACTTCGCCGAGCTGCTCGCCGCCGCCGGCCGCGACCAGCTGCTGATCACCGGCATCTACGCGCACATCGGCTGCCAGGCCACGGCGCTGGAGGCCTTCATGCGCGACGTCGCCCCCTTCCTGGTGGCCGACGGCGTCGCCGACTTCTCCCGCGCGCGGCACGACCAGGCCTGCGAGTACGTCGCGCAGCGCTGCGGGGCCCTGACCACCACGGCCGACGTGCTCGCCGCGCTGGCCGCCGTCCCCGCCGGAGCCGCCCGATGAGCACCCTTTCCGCCGACCGCCTCCGTGCCGACGTCGCCGAGCTGCTGGCCTGCGACCCGGCCGAGATCGACCCGGACGAGGACCTCCTCGACCGCGGCCTCGACTCGGTGCGGCTGATGTCGCTGGTGGAGAAGTGGCGCGAGGCCGGCGCCACCGACCTGGAGTTCCCCGACCTCGCCGAGCAGCCCGAGCTGGGCCACTGGACAGTGGTGATCGAGAAGCTGATCGGAGGGAACGCGTGAGCACCAACCCGTTCGACGACGCCGAGGGCACCTTCCGGGTGCTCGTCAACGACGAGGAGCAGCACTCGCTCTGGCCGGACTTCGCCGAGATCCCCGCGGGGTGGCGGTCGGTGTTCGGGCCCGACGGGCGCGAGGCCTGCCTGGCCTACGTCGAGGAGCACTGGCGGGACCTTCGCCCGCGGTCGCTGCGCGAGGCAATGGGCAGCGCATGAGGCGGGTCGACGACCGCACCCGGCACCGCGAGCGGCTCGCCGAGGTCCGGGCGGGCACCGTGGCGGCCAAGGTGCCGTACCCGATCCGGATCCGGGAGATGGAGGTCCGCGGGAGGCAGCGGATCGGCGCCGGGCTGGTCCGCGTGACCCTCGGCGGCGAGGGGCACGCCGGGTTCGAGAGCCACTCGCCCGACGAGCACGTCAAGCTGATCTTCCCCGACGCGGACGGCACGCTGCGCCTCCCGGTGGAGAACGGCGTGATGCTCGACTGGCCGCGGCCCTTCCCGGTCTCCCGCGAGTACACGGTCCGCCGCTACGACGCCGAGGCCGGCGAGATCGACATCGACATCGCGCTCCACCCCGGCGGGCTGGGCTCGGACTGGGCGGAGGCCGTGCGGCCGGGGGAGCGGATCCACGTCGCCGGCCCGCCCGGCGGCCTGATCGTCCCGCACGCCTACGACCGCTACCTGCTCGCCGGAGACATCACGGCGCTCCCGGCGATCGCGCGGTGGCTCGAGGAGCTGCCGCGCACGGCGGCCGGCTGGGCGTTCGTCGAGGTCCGCGACGCGGCCGAGGAGATCCCGCTCGCCGGCCCCGAGGACGTCGAGGTGCGGTGGCTGCACCGCGGCGACGTCCCGGCCGGGCGGTCCGACCTGCTCGAACGAGCGGTGCGGGCGGTCCCGGTCCCGGACGGCGAGCGGCTCTACGTGTGGCTCGCGGGCGAGGCGACGACGCTGAAACCGTTGCGGCGCTGGGTGAAGAACGACCTCGGGCTCGGTCCGGAAGACAGCGACGTGACCGGCTACTGGAAGCGGGGGGTCGCGGACTTCGACGAGGACCACGAGGACCACGAGCACGGCCACGGGCACGACGACGACCACGACGGCTGACGCGCCCGGTGCGCCATCGCAGGGCCGGACGAGGCAGGGCCGGACGAGGCAGGGCCGGACGGGGCAGGGCCGGGCGGGGCAGGGCCGGACGAGGCAGCGGGACGAGGAGCGGATGAGCACGGAGACGGTGACGACGGACGCGGAGCAACGGGCCGCGCCCGCCCCGGAGCTCCTCGAGGAGG